>NZ_JBHMIP010000038.1:0-52367 GCF_048060245.1 Micromonospora sp. LOL_014 | reverse complement strand
AACTCGCCGAATCCCATCGAAAACCCCAGCTCAAGAGCCCCTCAACCGACTACGCAACAGCGTGTGCCACGAACGAGGAATGGTGATCGCAATGTAGGAGCGATTTCAGGAATCGATGCTGTGCAGAAGATGAAGGTTTGGCCCTTCGGAGTCGCCTTTCGGGAGGTGGCTTCAAACCACCACATGCTGCGTTGGCTGAAGACCGTCGTGGTGAGCGATGTGGAAAAGGCGCCGTGAGAGGTGTCAGGTGGGGACCGGGAAGATGAGTGAACCCGAACCGCTGTTGACGTGTCGTTACGTTTGAAGTGGCATCAGAACCGTGGTCCTGGTTGTTGGCTGCGGGATGAGTCTGGCGGGTGCCCGATGACTGGCCAGGCGGTGCTCGGCATGGAGGCGGCATGAGCCTGGTCTGCGGCTTCTGCTTGGAACGTGGGAAGGCGTGTCTCGATACCGCCCCGGGTAGCCTGGCGAGAGGGAGTAGCCGAGCGGGATGTGCCCGCGAGGTGCGAGTACCGATGCGAGACGCGCTGGCGGACCGGCCCGTAGTAGTGACGAAGCCCCGGTAATCGGGGTGGAGCGAAGGGGCCGGGCCATCCGCAGTTGGTTCGTCTGGTCAACCAGAACGCAAAACGATCTGGGAGGAACTATGGGGAGCGAGCTGACATTGTCAGAGAAACCGTTCGAGATTTCGAAGTGGGAAGTTTGGGAAGCGTACGAAAGAGTCAAGGTGAACAACGGAGCACCCGGAGTCGACGACGTGAGCCTGGAGGAGTTCGAGAAAGATCTGAAAGGCAATCTGTACAAGATCTGGAATCGGATGTCCTCGGGCAGCTACTTCCCGCCTCCGGTGAAAGCGGTGCGGATACCGAAATCGCATGGTGGGGTCAGGACACTCGGTGTGCCCACTGTGGGTGACCGGGTGGCGCAGACCGTGGTGGCCCGCAGGATCGAGGAGAAGGTCGAACCGATTTTCCACCCCGACTCCTACGGCTACCGGCCGCGACGGTCGGCGCTGGACGCGGTAGCGGCATGCCGGCAACGGTGCTGGCGCTACGACTGGGTCGTCGATCTGGACGTCCAGGCGTTCTTCGACAGCGTCGACCACGACCTCATGATCAAAGCGGTGGAGGCGAACACCGACCTGCCCTGGGTCCTGCTGTACGTCAAACGGTGGCTCACCGCCCCGATGCAGCA
This sequence comes from Micromonospora sp. LOL_014, assembly GCF_048060245.1. Classification (NCBI taxonomy): domain Bacteria; kingdom Bacillati; phylum Actinomycetota; class Actinomycetes; order Micromonosporales; family Micromonosporaceae; genus Micromonospora; species Micromonospora sp. LOL_014. The sequence goes on along the minus strand of NZ_JBHMIP010000038.1, from coordinate 51,173 downwards.
GCCCGACGGCAGCCTGCAACCCCGAGACCGGGGAACCCCGCAAGGGTCCGCGGTCTCACCCGTGCTGGCGAACCTGTTCCTGCACTACGCGTTCGACACCTGGATGGCCCGGACATTTCCGTCCGTGCCGTTCGAACGCTACGCCGACGACGCCGTGGTGCACTGCGCCAGCGAACGCCAGGCGCACCTGGTGCGCCAGGCGATCGAGGACAGGACGATCGAGGTCGGGCTGCGCCTGCACCCGGACAAAACCAGGATCGTGTACTGCAAGGACACCAACCGGCGAGGCGCCCGTCCGGACACCTCGTTCACGTTCCTCGGGTACACGTTCCGTCCTCGCGGGGCCAAGGACCGTCGAGGGGACGTGTTCACCGCGTTCCTCCCGGCGATCAGCAAGGACGCTCTCAAACGACTCAGCCGTACCGTCCGGCGATGGCAGATCCACCGCCGGCTGGACCTCAGCCGGGCCGAACTCGCCGAGATGATCAACCCCGTCGTACGCGGGTGGATGAGCTACTACGGGCGGTTCTACCGCTCCGCGCTCAACCCCCTCCTGGCGCGTATCAACTCCTACCTGGTGCGCTGGATCCGCAAGAAGTACCGGCGGCTACGACCCCGACGCAAGGCGCGAGTCGTGTGGGAACGCATCATCGCGCAACACCCGCGCTACTTCGCGCACTGGGCCTGGGTCCGTAACCCTCTGATGATGGCCAGGGTGGTACGAGCGGAGTGACGGGAGACTGTCACGCTCCGTTCCGTGGGAGCCCGGAGGTGAGATCCCTCCGGGCGACCCGACCCTGGTCTCCGCTGGGCCAACCGGCGTCGGATCGACTTCACTCACTACCCGCTACGGGTTCGCCTCGCCCGGGTTCTGTGGGAGATCGCCGCTGCCTACGGACGGCGGAGCCCACAGGGCATGGTCGTCGACATCCGGTTGACCCAGGACGAGATGGCCACCCTCTGCGGCGCCGCCCAGGTCAGCCTGCAGAAAGCACTCAGTGAACTTCGGTCGGAGGGCATCGTCTCGACCCGGGGGATCGTCGTACGAGACAGCGAAGCACTACGCTCGGTAGCAGACCTCGCCTGAACCGTCCGCGGCTGGTCCGCCGCCCGCAGCCGCTGCGCCAGCTCGGCCGGCCCCGTCAGCACCCGGTCCGCCCCGGCTGGTTGTCCGTCGTCCGGGGCGACGCGTTCTCGGCCAGTTCGGCCGCCAGGACGGCGCGCAGGTCGTCGTCGTCCAGGCCGGCGGCGCGGGCGGTGGCGACCCAGGCCGCCAGCTGGGTGCGGATCGCCGGGCCCCGGGCCGCGCGGCGCGCCGACAGCGACGCCAGTACGAAGGTGCCGACGCCGGGCCGGGATGCACCACACCGTCGTGTTCCAGTTCGCGGTACGCCTTGTGCACTGTGTTCTGGTTGATGCCGAGTGCGGCGACGACCTCCCGGGCGGTCGGCACTATGCCTGGTCGGGGTCGGGTCAGCTGGAGGGCCAGGGATCGTGAGCGGCTACCAGACCGGGAACAGGTCGGGACCGCCGCCCTCGGCGGAGCGGAGCAGCGGGGTGGTGAAGTCCGGCACGTACAGGAAGCAGCGGACTCGCAGGTCGCCTTCCCACACCGAAGGGTTCCCGTCCGGAACCAGAACGTGGCCACCCGGTAGGGCAGGTCCTCGTCGACTGGCTCCAGCGCTTCGAGGTGGTCGTCACCCCACCGCACGTCGTGGCAGCCCAGCCGAAGCGCGCCCGTCGGCCAGCGTGCCGCGCAGGCTTCCGGTCCGGGGCAGCACCTTGCCCCGGAACACACTGCTGATCTCGGTCAGGTCGCAGCGGAACCAGCCGGTAGTACCTGCCGCTGCCCGAGGCAGCCTCGTCGCGGTGGCAGGTGCCGGCCTGCGGGACGAAGGTGGTCGGCTCGTCGAACCCGGCCCAACCGTCGGTGAGGGTGCCGTCGGTCCCCCGGCGGCGGTGCCGCACAGCCGGCCGGCACGGCCAGCGACGCGGCGGCCAGTAGCGCGACCATCCCGGTCCGTAGCGGCTGCAAGATCATGAGAACCTGCCGCTTCACTGGTACTGGATGGGCAGGGCGCTGGTGCCGCCGTCGCGTACCGAACCGGTCAACAGCGGGTCGGCCCGCCAGGCGAAGCAGCGGATCGTCCTGTCGCCCTCCGCCCAGTCAAGGACGTCGGAGAAGGTGTAGATGGTGCCCACCCGGTACTGCAGGTCGCCGTTGTTCGGCACCTTCGCGTAGTCGGCCACCACCTTGCGGCACTGGGTGTGGACCCGCTCGTCGTTCAGCTCCACCTCGTCGTACCCCAGTTTGTCCTCCACGTACGTGCCGGCGAACTCGGCCTGGTGTGGAGTGTCGCAGTCCAGCGGCTCGGTCAGCGGCTCGTCGTCGACACCGACCGCCGCCGAGTCATAGCACGTCAGTAGCAGCGGATGGCCGGGAGCCTGCAGCGCACCCTCGACGGTTCCGTACCAGTCGACCAGTGGGCCGCCAGGACTGTCCACGACACCGACGTCGCACCCGAACCAGCGGGCCCCGCCGGTCCAGGCGGCGTCGGACGGCGTCACGACCGTCATCCGTAGCCGGGCGGTCTGCCAGGGACCGCCGAGGAACTCGTTCACCCGTCGGTCACACTCGGGCCGGGCGGCCCGTCGGGCCGCGATCAGGCCGTCCGCCGCGCCGTCCTCGTCGAACGGCACCGCCGGGTCGTCGCCGAGCGTTCCGACGTGCACGGTCTCCACCAGGTGGTACCGGACGCAGCCGACCGGGCGGTAGCTCTCCCAGGCGATAAAGCGCCGACTATCGTTGTGGCAGCTGCCGGCCTCGGGGGTGAGGTGGACGGGTTCGTCGAACGCGGCCCAGTTGTCGACCAGATCCCCGTCCACGCCCGGAGACGGCGGCACACAGCCGGCCGTCGTGGTCAGCGACGCGGCGGTCAGCAGCGCCACCAGCCTCGCCCGGGCATCCCACCGTCGCGCCATGATCCTGCCGCCTCCCCGTTGTCCACTCAAGCCGACGAGGGTACGACACCGGGCCGGCTACGGACCGGCCGGGCCCGTGCGTCAGCCGTCCATCAAGGTCTGGAACGACGGCGGGTGCCGTTCAGCGGTCCCGGTGGGCGGCCAGGTCGGCGAACTGGGTGAGCGCTGTACCCGCGTCGGCTGCGGGCCGGGCCGTCGCCAGCCGGTCGAGCGCCGCCGCCCGGTGCCGGTCTGCCTCCCGCCTCGCCCAGTCCCGGCCGCCGGCCTGCTCGACGAGCAGCGCGGCCCGGGCCACCTGCCCGTCGGCGAACGCACCCGGTATCGCGTACAGCGAGGCCAGCTCGGCGCCGGCCGGTGTGCCGCTGCCCATCGCGAACACCACCGGCAGCGACTTCTTGCGCTGCCGCAGGTCGGCGCCGACCGGTTTGCGGGTCACCGCCGGGTCGCCCCAGATGCCGAGCAGATCGTCGACCAGCTGGAACGCCATCCCCAGGTGGTGGCCGTACCCTTTCAGTCCGTCGACCCGGTCCGGGTCGGCGCCGCCGCTGATCGCGCCGACCGCGCAGGCGGCGCCGATCAGCGACGCCGTCTTGCCGGCAGCCATCGCCAGGCAGGCATCCAACCCCACGGCGGTACGCGACTCGAACGCCACGTCGGCGCTCTGCCCGGCCACCAGCTCCAGCAGCACCTGGCACAGCTCGGCGGCGGCCGGGGCGGCCTGCCCGCGTACCGTGTCGAAGGCCAGCGCGAGCAGCGCGTCACCGGCCAGGATGGCCTGCGCGTCGCCGAACGCGGCCCCGGCGGTGGGCCGGCCCCGCCGGGTCCGGTCGCCGTCCATCACGTCGTCATGCAGCAGGGTGAAGTTGTGCACCAGCTCCACCGCGACCGCCGCCGGCACCGCCCGGGCCGCCGGGGCGCCGACCGCCTCGGCGCCGGCCAATGCCAGGCCGCCGCGCAGCCCCTTGCCCCAGCCGGCGTCGGCCGGGCTGCCGTCGGCGGTGTACCAGCCGAAGTGGTAGCCGGCGACGGTGTGGATCGGCTCGGCGAGCCGGTCGACGGCGCGGCGCAGCTGCGGCCCGATCAACGTCCGCGCCGCCGCCAGCCGCGCCCAGGCGTCGCGTTGTGCGGTGGTCGCGGCGGTCAACCCTGGCTCCCGAGCAACGTGGCCTCCAGATACTCCTGTGGTGCCGGTTCAGTGGTCGTCTGCGTCGGCTGGTAGCGCTTTGTCCGGCTGGACCATTCGACGTTGCCGCGCATCCAGCTGCGCATCCCGGCCAGGTACGGCTCCAGCACCGCCGCCCGTCCGGGGAAGGTTCGCCGTAGCTGCGCCTGCGCCGTCAGGTACAGGTCGGTCTCGGCGCCGATTGCCCGGGTCACCCGGTCCATGGCGGCGTCGCGGTCCAGCCCGTGGTGGTAGCCGACGATGTACGCCAGGTTGTGCACCTCGCCGAGGGCGCGTTCCTTGTCCAGTGAGTAGATGTCGTTGGTCCAGCAGACCACGTTGCAGGCGGCGTCGAGGGCGGTACGGAACGGCGCGCTGTCGTACACCTCGTCGGGCATGTCGATCCGTTCGATGACGTCGATGAAGTCCATGCAGACGTAGATCGCCCCGGTGTGCCGGCGTTTCTCGATGTAGGTGGCCTCGTCCGGCACGGTGCCGGACAGCCGGTTGCCGGCTTCCCAGGTGGCGGCGGTGGTCAGGCACTGCTCCAGGTGCCGGACGAACAGTCGCCGCCAGCGCGCGGTGGCGTCCGGCGCGGTACGCCACCACAGGTCGGCCAGCGACGACACCGCCCGGGGCAGGTCCCGGCGCCGCGCGTCGGCGGCGCCGAAGTCGTCGGCGGACAGTACCTGCCGCATCGCGGCCATCACCTCGGCGAGGTGCTGCGGGCTGCGTCCGTCGGCGCCGTCGTCCAGCTGGTCGTCGACCAGGAACAGCCAGGCGAACCAGTCGGCCATCAGCTCGGCGTGCGCCGCGTCGGCGGTCGGGTAGACCATCGACGCGAACCAGCCGAAGTCGGCGTGGTCGAATCGGGCGCGGGCCTGCTCACGCAGCACCAGTCCGGTATCGCGTACCCAACTGGTCAGGTGCGCGCGGGCCTGTTCGACGTGCGGGTTGAGCTGGTAGGGGAAGCAGTCGAGGGCCTGCTGGACCGGGTCGTGGGTCAGGTGGCTGGCCGTGTCGTCCGTGAAGGTCACCGGTACTCCAGGTTGAGGTGGACCCCGCCCTTGGGGTGCAGGGTGATCAGCGCCTCCGGTCGCACCTCGGGCGCGCCCGGTGGCAGTACGAGCCGGTGCCGGCGGGCCACCGTGGCCAGCACCAGGACCAGCTCGGACAGCGCGAAGTGTTTGCCGATGCAGACCCGGTGGCCGCTGCCGAACGGCACGTAGACGTGCTTCGGGCGCCGGGCCACCTGCTCCGGGGTGAACCGCTGCGGGTAGAAGCGTTCCGGGTCGTCCCAGAAGTCGGGGTGCCGGTGCAGCAGGTAGCTGTTGATCAGCATGTTGGTGCCGGCCGGCACCCGGTAGCCGTCGATCACGTCGGCCGAGCTGGCCCGGCGCATGAACTGGTACGCCGGCGAGTAGATGCGTAGCGTCTCGTCGGCGACCATCCGGGTGTACGGCAGCCGGGGCAGGTCCTCGAAGGTCGGCGTCCGCCCGGCGAGCACCGAGTCGACCTCGGCGTGCAGCTTCGCCTCCACCTCCGGGTGCCGGGCGAGCAGGTAGAACGCCCAGGACAGGGTGTTGGTGGTGGTCTCGTAGGCGCCGATGCAGATGTTGAGCACCTCGTGGTGCAGCTGCTCCAGGTCCATCCGCTGGCCGTCGGCCTCGTCAACGGTGTGCAGCAGCAGGGTGAGCAGATCGGTCTCCTCGCCGGTGGGCACCTCCTCGTGCAGCCGGCGGTTGATGAAGGTCGACACGAAGGTATCCATGTCGGCGATCGCGGCCCGCAGCCGGCGGTGCCGGGGGGTCGGCACGCTCAACGGCGGGAACGGGAACCGGAAGAACGCGCCGAGGATCGCGTTGGCCTCGCCGAATGCCCGTTCGAAGGCCTGCGCGATGTCGCCGACCTGTGCGCTGAACAGCGACCGGTTGACGATTCGCAGGGCGAGTTGGCCGATCTCGTCGGTGACGTCCAGGGTGCCGCCCCGGCCGTAATTCCGCTCCCACCGGACGAGCATTTGTTCGGCCTCGTCGGTCATGTTCCGGGTGAAAGAGCTCACCGTACGGGGGGTGAAGTGCGGCGCCATCATCCGCCGTTGCCGTCGCCACAGATCCATGTCCGGGTTGGCGATGAGCCCTTTCCGCAGCACCGGCCGGACGACCTTGAACAGTACGGCGTTCTTGTCGTACTTCTCGCCCTCGTCGACCAGCACGTGACGGATGTAGTCGGGATGGTTGACCAGCACCATTGGGATGCCCAGCGGCCGGAACCGGAAAATGTCGCCGTAGCGGTCGACACCCCGGCCGAGAAAGGCGAGCTGGTCGCGTTTGAAGGCCAGGGTGCCGCCGACGCCGCTGCCTGGCGTGACGGTGGGAATCTCCCGGGTGCCGCCCGGGGCGCGGCTGCGTACCTGCGGGGACATGCTCTTCTCACTTTCCACGGGTCGACGCGACGGACAGGCCAGCGGCGGTGCCGTACGAGGGCGGCGGGGGCAGGTCAGCGGCGGTGCAGTCGGAGCCGCATGCCGCCCGCCGGGTGCAGCGTGACCAGCGGTGCGAAGCCGACCGGCGGCGCGCCCTCGGGCAGGCTGACCGCGAATGTCTGGGCGAGCATCACGGTGATCAGATGCAGTTCGGTACGGGCGAAGTGCTTGCCGATGCAGTGCCGTGGGCCGCTGCCGAACGGCTGGTAGGCGTGCCGGGGCCGGGCGGCGACCGCCGCCGGGGTGAACCGGTCGGGGTCGAAGCGGTCCGGGTCGGGCCAGAAGTCCGGGTGCCGGTGCAGCAGGAACAGGTTCATCAGCACCTCGGTGCCCTGCGGGATGCGGTAGCCGCCGACCACGTCGTCGGTCACCGCCCTCCGCATCGTCTGCCAGGCGGGGGTGAACAGCCGCAGCGTCTCGTCGATGACCATCCGGGTGTACGGCAGCCGGGTCAGGTCGTCGAAGGTCGGCACCCGCCCGTCGAGGGCGGTGTCGACCTCGTCGTGCACCCGTTGCTGCACCTGCGGGTGGCGGGCCAACTGGTAGTACACCCAGGAGATCGAGTTGCTGGTGGTCTCGTACCCGGCAATGATCATCGCCAGGATCTCGGTGGAGAGCTGGTCCGGGGTGAGCCCGGTGCCGGTGACCGGGTCCACCGCGTGCCGTAGCAGGCTGAACAGGTCCCGGTGGTCGCTGTCGCGCTCGTGCTGGCGGGTTTCGATCAGGTAGCGGACGAAGCCGTCCAGCTTCCGGGTCAGCGCCCGGATCCGGTTGCGGGACGGGGTGCGCCAGCTCAGCGGCGGGAAGGGGAACCGGAGGAAGTCGCCGAGCCGGCGGTTGACCTCCAGGAAGTCGCGTTCGAACTGGTGGCTGCGCTCGTCGGGCTCGACGCCGAACAGCGACCGCAGGACGATCTTCAGCGCCAGGTCGGTGAGCGGTCCGACGACGTCGACCGGCGCACCGGAGGCGGCCTCCGGCACCCATCGGCGGATCATGTCCGCGGTCAGGCCGGTCATGTTCGGGGCGAAGCGGGCCACGCTGGCGTGGTTGAACGTCGGCTGCATCAGCCGGCGGTTGCGTTGCCAGGTCTCGTCGCCCCGGTTGCCGATCAGTCCTTCCCGGAGGATCGCCCGGACCGTACGCCAGAGGAAGCTTTCCTTGTCGTAGTTGGCGTGTTTGTCGACCAGGACATGGTGGATGTGCTCCGGGTTGGTGAGTACTACCATCGGCATACCACCGAGACGTATCCTGAAGATGTCGCCGTGGTTACGGACCGCCTCCTGAAGAAAAGCAAGCTGGTCCCGGCGCATAGCCTGCATCCCGACGAGGTTTTCCCGGATGCTGAGCCGTGGAACTGGCCTCGCTCTGCTGCGGGCAGCCGGATCTGCGCCGACGCGACGCTGGTCGGTCATGGCGGTCACCTTACCGAAGGTGCTGGCGCAGCTACAATCAGAAATCCTGCATTGCCGCTGGTGGATCTTGGAGCTATTCGAGCCACTACCGGCCCCGTCGCGTGATGTCGGCAAAAGGCAGTCAATAACGCATTCGCGCGGATTGTTGGGTCGGCGTACCCGCCTGCGACGCCTGGTCGCAGGCCCGGCGCCGACCGCCCCGGCTACTGCCCGGTCGGCCGTCCATCGGCGGGTCCGCCGGCGGATCCGGCCGGCGGATCACCCGTCGGGCGGGCGATCGTCGTGGCGGGTGTGGAACGCTTGCTCACGTTCGTAGACTGGCGCGGTGACCGCACCAGCGCCGCTCATCGCGCCCAGCATCCTGGCCGCCGACTTCTCCCGTCTGGCCGACGAGGCCCGCGCGGTCGAGGGGGCGGCGGACTGGCTGCACGTCGACGTGATGGACAACCACTTCGTGTCGAACCTGACCATCGGGTTGCCGGTGGTGCAGAGTCTGCTGCCGGCCACCTCGCTGCCGTTCGACGTGCACCTGATGATCACCGACCCGCGCCGCTGGGCACCGGGCTACGCCGACGCCGGCGCGTACAACGTCACCTTCCACGCCGAGGCGTGCGACGACCCGGTGGCGCTGGCCAAGGAGCTGCGGTCGGCCGGGGCCAAGGCCGGCCTGGCGGTCGACCGGGACACCCCGGTGGAGGACTACCTGGAGCTGCTACCCAGCTTCGACACCCTGCTGGTCATGACGATCAAGGCGGGGTTCGGCGGCCAGCGGTTCATCCCCGAGATGCTGGAGAAGGTCCGCGCCGCCCGCCGGCACGCCGCCAGCGGCCATCTTGAGCTGCGGATCGAGGTCGACGGCGGGATCGCCGCGGACACCATCGAGCAGGCCGCTGCGGCCGGCGCGGACGCGTTCGTCGCCGGCACCGCCGTGTACGGTGCCGAGGACCCCGCCGAGGCGGTCCGCAGACTGCGGCAGATCGCCGAGCGGACCGCGCCACGGTGGTGAGCCCGGAAGGGGCCGAGTCCCGGCCGGACCTGATCCTGGTCGCCGACGACGACGTCGACATCGCCCGGTTCGTCGAGGTCAACCTGCGGTTGCACGGCTTCGACGTGATGCTCGCCCATGATGGTCAGGAGGCTCTGGAGATCATCGAACGGCACCGCCCGGACCTGGCCGTGGTCGACCTGATGATGCCCCGCATCGGCGGGCTGGACCTGACCCGGCGGCTGCGGGCCGACCCGATGACCGCGGCGCTGCCGATCATCATGCTGACCGCCAAGGGGATGACCGTCGACAAGGTCGTCGGGCTGACCGCCGGCGCCGACGACTACCTGGTCAAGCCGTTCGACACCTCGGAGCTGATCGCCCGGGTCAGCTCCACTCTGCGGCGCAACCGCGAGTACCGCGAGGTGTCCCCGCTGACCGGGCTGCCCGGCAACACCCGGGTCAGCCGGGAGATCACCGACCGGGTCCGCAGCGGTGCCGACTACGCCGTCGGCTACGTCGACATCGACCGGTTCAAGAGCGTCAACGATGTGTACGGCTTCGCCCGTGGCGACGAGTTCATCTCTGCGCTGGCCCGCTGCATGCACCGGGCGGTGGTGTCGATCGGGTTGCCGCCGGCGTTCCTCGGCCACATCGGCGGCGACGACTTCGTGGTGGTCTGCGCGCCCGAACAGGTGCGGCCGATCATCGAGCAGGCGATCCTCGACTTCGAGAAGGCCGCCGACGAGCTGTACGACCCGTCCGACGCCCGGCGCGGCTACGTGGAGGTCAAGGACCGGCGCGGCAACCTGCAGAAGGCGGCCCTGGTCACTCTCTCGGTCGGGGTGGCGGTGTCGGCGGGCAGCCGCCGGTTCAGCGACCCCCGCGAGATCATCACGGTGGCCAACGAGATGAAGTCGGTCGCCAAGAGCCAACCGGGCTCGTACATCGCGGTCGACCGCCGGCTGTCCACCAACTGACCTGCGCGAACGAACCGACGATAGACAACTGTCGGGTATCCGACAGTTGCGAGGTCGGTCGCGTCCCTGGCGATGATCCCGGTGTCCCGTGTAACACTCGGAGAAGCACCCACCACGCGCTGGCGGGACTCGGTGAAATTCCGAACCGGCGGTGATCCACGGCGCAAGCCGTGGCCAGCCCGCGACCCGGTCGTCGTCGCAGACGACGCCCGGTGGATCCGGTGAGACTCCGGAGCCGACGGTTGGGTCAGACCGTGCCAACCCGGCACGGACCGGCCCAGACAGTCCGGATGGGAGACAGCGCGCGGAACGGACGCTCTGGTGTGGCGTGCCCCGACCGGCACCGCCGTACCCGTGCAGCGCCCCGGGGCCGGTCCGTCGTGGCCGCGCGCCGAGGCGTTCCGCCGCCGCCACGCTGTCGCCGGCCACCCCCACCGGGCCCGGCACCTCCCGCCCGCCGCGCACCCCGGCAGGCGAGGAGAAGAGAAACGGCCATGGCGATCCTCTCCGAAGACGAGGCGATGCGGCGCGCCATCAACCTCGCGGTCCGTGGCCTCGGCTCGGTCAGCCCCAACCCCATCGTCGGCTGCGTCCTGCTCGACACCGCCGGCCACGTCGTCGGCGAAGGTTTCCACGCCTACGCCGGCGGACCGCACGCCGAGATCGCCGCCCTCGCCCAGGCCGGCGACCGGGCCCGCGGCGGCACCGCCGTCGTCACCCTCGAACCGTGCGACCACGTCGGGCGCACCGGACCCTGCTCCACCGCCCTGGTCGACGCCGGGCTCGCCCGCGTCGTGCTTGCTGTTCCCGACCCCAATCCGATCGCCGCCGGTGGCACCGAGACACTGCGCGCCGCCGGTATCGACGTCGAGGTCGGGCTGCGCGCCGAGGAGGCCGAGAACGCCAACATCGCCTGGTTGACCGCCGTCCGCCGGCGCCGCCCCTACATCACCTGGAAGTACGCCGCCACCCTCGACGGCCGCTCCGCCGCCGACGACGGCACCAGCATGTGGATCACCTCGGAGGCGGCGCGCGCCGACGTCCACACGCTGCGCGGCACCGCCGACGCGATCATCGCCGGCGTCGGCACCGTTCTCGCCGACGACCCTCGGCTCACCGTCCGGACCCCGAGCGCCGGCGGACCCGCCGTCCGGCAGCCGCTGCGGGTGATCGTGGACAGCTCCGGGCGTACCCCGGCCGACGCCCGGGTCCGCGACGCCGCCGCCGGCACCTGGATCGCCACCACCGCGGACGTCGGCGCCGACCACCGTGGCCGGGTCGACCTCACCGCCCTGCTGACCGCCCTCTACGACCGGGGCATCCGCTCCGCGCTGCTCGAAGGCGGCCCGGTGCTCGCCGGGGCGTTCCTACGGGCCGGCCTGGTCGACCGGGTGGTCGGCTACCTCGCCCCGAGACTGCTCGGCGCCGGCCCCGCCGCGCTCGGCGACGCCGGAGTGCACACCATCACCGACGCCATCGACCTGACCATCGTCGACGTCACCCAGGTCGGCCCCGACCTGCGGATCACCGCCGTACCCCGGCAGAAAGAGGGCTGAGTCGATGTTCACCGGCATCATCGAGGAGCTGGGCGAGGCCGGCCCGCTCGACTGGCACGGCGCCAGCGGCGTGCTCACCGTCCACGGCCCACTGGTCGCCGCCGACGCCCGGCACGGCGACTCCATCGCGGTCAACGGAGTCTGCCTCACCGTCGTCTCCGTCGACGGACAACGGTTCGCCGTCGACGTGATGAAGGAGACCTTCGACCGCAGCTCACTGGGGACGCTGCGGCCCGGCGACCCGGTCAACCTGGAACGCGCCGCCACCCTCGCCACCCGCCTCGGCGGGCACCTGGTGCAGGGCCATGTCGACGGGGTCGCCACCGTCGTCGGACGCACCCCCGGCGACCGCTGGGAGCAGGTCCGGTTCAGCCTGCCCGCCGGCCTGCGCCGGTACGTCGTGGAAAAAGGTTCGATCGCGGTCGACGGCGTCTCGTTGACCGTCATGGAGATGTCCGACGGCGACGCCGCGGCCGCGACCGCGACCGGCGGGTCGGGCGGGCCCGGCGTGGCCGGCTGGTTCGGCGTCGGACTGATCCCCACCACCCTGCAACTCACCACCCTCGGCCGCAAACCGGTCGGGGCCCTGGTCAACCTGGAGGTCGACGTGATCGCGAAGTACGTGGCGAAGCAACTGGACGGGGCACGGTCCGTCGGCGGGGGGGTCCGCCCGTGACCGCCGCCGGGTTCGGCACCGTCGAACAGGCCCTCGACGACCTGGCCGCCGGCCGGGCCGTGGTGGTCGTCGACGACGCCGACCGAGAGAACGAAGGCGACCTGATCTTCGCCGCCGAACACGCCACCGCCGAGCTCGTCGCCTTCATGGTGCGCCACACCTCCGGCTACATCTGCGCGCCGCTGCCCGAAGCCGAATGCGACCGGCTCGACCTGCCGCCGATGTACCACACGAACCAGGACCGGCGGGGCACCGCGTACACCGTCACCGTCGACGCCCGCGAAGGCGTCAGCACCGGCATCTCCGCCGCCGACCGGGCACACACCCTGCGGCTGCTCGCTGACCCCGACGCGGGCCCGGCCGACCTGTCCCGGCCCGGCCACATCGTGCCGCTGCGGGCCCGGGCCGGCGGCGTCGTGCACCGGCCGGGACACACCGAGGCCGCCGTCGACCTGGCCCGCCTCGCCGGGTTGCACCCCGCCGGGGTGCTCTGCGAACTGGTCAACGACGACGGCACCATGATGCGTCTGCCCGACCTGGAGAAGTTCTCCGCCGACCACGGGCTCACCCTGATCACCATCGCCGACCTGATCGCCCACCGGCGGCGGACCGAGTCCCACGTCGAGCGGGTCGCGCAGGTCCGGCTGCCGATGCCGTACGGGGTGTTCCGCGCCGTCGGGTACCGGGTCGCCCATGACCCGGCCGAACACATCGCCCTGGTCCACGGTGACCTCGACGACGGCCGTGACGTGCTGGTCCGGGTGCACTCCGAGTGCCTCACCGGGGAGGTGTTCGGCTCGCTGCGCTGCGACTGCGGCCCGCAGCTGGACGCCGCCCTGGCCCGGGTCGCCGCCGAGGGCCGCGGCGTGGTGCTCTACCTGCGCGGCCACGAGGGCCGCGGCATCGGCCTGGCCCACAAGCTGCGCGCCTACCAGCTGCAGGACCAGGGACGAGACACCGTCGACGCCAACCTGGAGCTCGGCCTGCCCGCCGACGCCCGCGACTACGGCACCGGCGCGCAGATCCTGCACGACCTCGGGGTCCGGTCGATCCGGCTGCTCACCAACAACCCGGACAAGGTGTCCGGGCTGACCGGGTACGGCCTGAACGTCGTCGATCGGGAACCGTTGACCGTCCACCCGCATCCGGAGAACGTGCGCTACCTGCGTACCAAACGGGACCGGATGGGCCACCTGCTCGACGGTCTCGACCAGCCGGCCGGCGCAGCACCGGCCGACCTCGACGGCGCGACCGACCTCGACCCGGTCGGCGAATTATCCGGAGGGCGGGCCTGATGGCCGGATTCGGCGAACCCGGGGTCTCCAGCGTCGACGCCGCCGGGCTCACCGTCGGCGTCGTCGCCGCCCGCTGGCACACCGACCTGGTCGACGCGATGCTCACCCGGGCGCTCGACGCCGCCGACGCCTGTGGTGTCGCCGATGTGCAGGTGGTCCGGGTCGCCGGCTCCGTCGAACTGCCCGTCGTCGCCCAGGCCCTGGCCCGGCGCTGTGACGCGGTGGTCGCCCTCGGCGTGGTGGTACGCGGCGCCACCGCCCACTTCGACTACGTGTGCCGGTCGGTCACCGACGGCCTGACCCGGGTGTCACTCGACGAGTCCACCCCGGTCGGGCACGGCGTGCTCACCGTCGAGACCATCGACCAGGCCCGCGACCGGGCCGGGCTGCCCGACTCGGCCGAGGACAAGGGCTGGTCGTCGATGGTCGCCGTACTCGACGCCGCCCTGGCCCTGCGGGCCGTTCACGCCGTACCGGTGGGCTGAACCTGACCCTCGCCAACAGCAGTACCCCGACCCGTCACGTTCCCGCCGCTCACGCGGTAAACCAGATGCGCTGGTGACACGTCGTAGTGGCGTGACGCCCGAACTGGTCACCGACCTGGGCTCGGGGAGGACGATGCCACGACAGCGGGCACAGACGACGACGTGGGCGGCGGACGAGGCGGTCACCCGCCTGTTCGCCGCGCACTACCGCCCGCTGGTGCGCCTCGCCACCCTGCTGCTGCGGGAACCGGGCATGGCCGAAGAGATCGTGCAGGACGCCTACGTGGCCCTGCACAGCCGCTGGTGGCGGCTCCGCGACGCCGACAAGGCGCTCGGCTACCTGCGGGTCACCGTGGTCAACCGGTGCCGGTCGGCGATCCGCCACCGACGGGTCGTGCAGGCCCACCTGGCCGCCGCCCGGCCCGACCCCGACGCACCCAGCGCCGAAGCCGGCGCCCTCGACCAACTCCGCCACGCCGACGTGATCAGCGCGCTGCGCGCCCTACCGCCCCGCCAGCGGGAGGCGATCGTGCTGCGCTACTACGCCGACCTGTCCGAGGCGCAGATCGCCGACGCGATGGGGGTCAGCCGGGGCGCGGTGAAGAGCCACACCGCACGCGGCATCGCCGCGCTGCGTACCAGCCTGGACGGCATGTGATGGACACCGACCACGACAACCAGCCCGGCGACGCCCGCACCGCCGACCTGCTGCGCCGGGCGCTGCACACCGAAGCCGACCGGACCGACGTACGGCACGACGGGCTGACCTCGATCCGCAGGGAGATCGACGCCCGTCGGCGGCGCCGGGTGCCGGCCGTGCTGCTCGGTGCCGCCGCCGCGACCGTCGCCGCCAGCCTGGTCGGCGTGGTCGGCTGCCTGCCGCCGGCCCCGCAGCCCGGCCCGCCGTCCGGGGCGGCCAGCGCCGGCCCAGCCCCGCCCGGCGCGGCATCGACCAGCCAGCCGACGGACCGGCCGGCCGACCGCGACGGCCCGGTCGCCGGCCCGGCGACCGGTGGTCCGCCGACCGCCGGTGCCGCCGGACAGCAGGCCGGTACCCCGGTGGCGACCCTGCCGGTCTACTACGTCGACGCGGCCGACAGCGGCGGGTCGCGGCTCTACCGCGAGTTCCACCGTTTTCAGCTGACCGACACCGGCGTCGTCGCCGAACTGCGGGCCGCGCTCGGCGAGATGCTCACCGCGGCCCGGCTCGCCGACCCCGACTACCGCACCCTGTGGCCGGCCGGGGCCAGCGTGGCCACCGTGTGGACCCAGTACGACATCGTCGGAGTCAACATCACCGGAGCCGGGGTCGCCAACCTCGACGCCGCCGGGGCCGCCGCCGCGGTGCAGCAGCTCGCCTGGACTGTCGCCGGCGTCACCGGCGGCGACCCGAGGATCCGGCTGCTGCTCGACGGCGAGCCGGTGGACCGGCTGTGGGGTCACATCGACACCGGTGACGAGATCACCAAGGGGGCCGCGCTGGACACCCTGGCCATGCTCTGGCTGATCGACCCGCAGCACGGCGACACCGTCGGGTCGACCTTCACGGTGCACCTCGCCGGCAGCGTCCACGAGGCCACCGCCCAGCTGCGGATCCGCCAGGGCGGACAGGTCGTGCACCGGCAGTACGTCACGCTCGACGCGGGCGCACCCGGCCGGGGTGAGGCGTTCGTCGAGCTGAGCCTGCCGCCCGGTGACTACATCATCGAGGCGTACGAGGAGTCGATGGTCGCCGACGAGGCCCCCCGGCACCTCGTCGACGCCGCAATCACCGTACGGTGACCGATCGCCCGGCGGACGGACGGCGACCCGCACCGACCGCCGTACGGTGATCAGCAGGTGGACCGGTGCGGACCCGGTGCCGACCCGCCCGGTGCCGGGCTGCCACAATCGGGCACCGTGAAGACGTTCGAGGAGCTGTTCGCCGAGCTGCAGGCCAAGGCGGCGGCCGGGACCCCGGGCTCGTCGACGGTGGCCGCGCTGGAGCGCGGCGTGCACGCCATCGGCAAGAAGGTCGTCGAGGAGGCGGCCGAGGCGTGGATGGCCGCCGAGCACGAGACCCCCGACCGGGCCGCCGAGGAGATCTCCCAGCTGCTCTACCAGGCGCAGGTGCTGATGCTGGCCACCGGCCTGGAGCTCAAGGACGTCTACCGACATCTCTGACCCGCCCTTGCGACCGTGAACCGCACCCTCGTGTGACCCTCACACCCTCGACAGGAGCGAGACCGAGATGCTGCGCATCGCCGTACCGAACAAAGGCACCCTCTCCGGACCGGCCGCCGACATGCTGCGCGAGGCCGGCTACCGCCAACGCACCGACCCCAAGGACCTGGTCTGCCGCGACGAGGCCAACGACGTCGAGTTCTTCTACCTGCGGCCCCGCGACATCGCCACCTACGTCGGCAGCGGTGAGCTGGAGCTCGGCATCACCGGCCGGGACCTGCTGATCGACTCCGGCAGCCCGGCCGAGGAGCTGCTCGACCTCGATTTCGCCGGGGCGACGTTCCGGTTCGCCGCCCGCCCGGAGACCCTGACCCGGGTGCCGGAGCAGATTGCCGGGCGACGCATCGCCACCGCGTACCCCGGGGTGGTCGAGAGCTACCTCGGCGAACACGGGCTGAAGGCCGAGGTGGTCCGGCTCGACGGAGCGGTGGAGAACGCCATCCGGCTCGGCGTCGCCGACGTCATCGCCGACGTGGTGGAGACCGGTGCCACGCTGCGCCAGGCCGGCCTGGTCACCGTCGGTGAGCCGATCCTGCGCTCTTCGGCGGTGCTGGTGCACCCGGCCGGCACCGCCACCACCGGGCAGGCCGACCAGCTGATCCGTCGGCTGCAGGGAGTCCTGGTCGCCCACCGGTACGTGATGCTCGCCTACGACGTGCGCGCCGACCTGCTGGAGCAGGCGACCGCGCTGACCCCGGGCATCGAGTCGCCGACCATCTCGCCGCTGCACCGCGAAGGCTGGGTGGCGGTGCAGGCCATGGTCCGCCGCGCCGAGGTGCACCGGATCATGGACGAGCTGTACGAGGTCGGTGCCCGCGCCATCCTGGTCACCTCGATCCACGCCTGCCGCCTCTGACCACCACCACTCGACAGGTCCTGCCGCCCTGGCCGGCGCTGGTCGTCGCCGGGGTCGGTGGGGTGGCGTCCGCGTCGCAGAGCGCGGTCAACGCCGAACTCGGCACCCGGATGGGCAGCGCACCGGTCGGCGCGATCATCAATAACATCGTCGGCTCGTCGATGATCGCCCTCGGGCTGGCTCCGGCGGGCCAGCTCGCGGTCAGCGGTCCCCGGGTCGCCGGGGCGGTGCTCGGTGTCGTCGCGGTCGCGGTCGCCCAGCTCGGCCGCCCGGTCGGACAGCTGGCGGTCGGGCTGGTCGCCGTCGCGGTCGTCGCCGGACTCGCGGTCGCGGTGCAGTCGGCGCTCAACGGGCGGGTCGCCGCGGCCAGCTCCACCACCGCCGCCACGGTGGTCAACTTCGCTGTCGCCACCCCGTTCGTGCTGGGACGGCGGCGCTGCTCGGCGCGGTCGGCGCCGCGACGCGCGGCGGCTGGCCGGGGGAGTGGTTCCTCTACCTGGGCGGCCTGTTCGGGGTGCTGGTGATGATCGGCCTGCTGGTCGGGGTCCGGTCGGTGGGCGTGCTGCGGACCGGGCTGGCCGTACTCGGCGGGCAGCTCGTCTGCGCGCTGCTGATCGACGTGCTCGTCCCGGGCGGGCCCTCGACGGTGCCGGCATGCTGGTCGGCGCGGCACCGATCCTGCTCGCCGTCGTCGTGTCCGGTCGCGGCTCAACTCCTCGTACGGGTGACGCCGGTTCCTGAGGTGGATTCGGTGCTGGTGCGGGAAGGTATGGAGGATTCGGATTCCGACCGGCTGGAGGTTCCTCATGGCACTACTCGACACGACGACGTGGCACGGCATGATCTTCAGCGACGGCTGGACTGAGGCGGCCGGCGGCACCAGGGTCGTCACCTCACCGGCCACCCGGCAGGATATCGGCCGGGTCGGTGTCGGCAACGCCGACGACGTGACGCGGGCCTGCGTCCGGGCCGCGCAGGCGCAGCGCGACTGGGCCGCCACCAGCTACCTGGAGCGGGCCGCCGTGCTGCGCCGGGCCGGTCAGCTGTTCGAGCAGTACGCCGACGACATCGGTGGCTGGTTGATCCGCGAGGCCGGGTCGGTGCCGCCGAAGGCCGAGGTGGAGACCACCACCGCCGCCCAGGAGTGCTACGAGGCGGCCACCCTGCCGTCGCACCCGACCGGTGAGATCCTGGCCAGCGGCCAGCCCCGGCTGAGTTTGGCGCGCCGGCTGCCGGTCGGAGTGGTCGGCGTCATCGCACCGTTCAACTTCCCGCTGATCCTGTCCATCCGGTCCATCGCGCCGGCCCTGGCGTTGGGCAACGCGGTGGTGTTCAAGCCCGATCCGCGTACGGCGGTCTGCGGCGGGGTGTCGATCGCCCGGATCTTCCAGGAGGCGGGCCTGCCCGACGGGCTGCTGCACGTGCTGCCCGGTGGGGCGGCCGTCGGCGAGGCGTTGATCGTCGACCCCCGGGTCCGGGTGGTCAGCTTCACCGGCTCCACTGCCGCCGGGCGCAAGGTGGGCGAGGCCGCCGCCCGCCATCTCAAGCGTGCCCACCTGGAGCTGGGCGGCAACTCGGCGTTGATCGTGCTCGACGACGCCGACCTGGATCTCGCCGCCTCGGCCGGCGCCTGGGGGTCGTTCCTGCACCAGGGGCAGATCTGCATGGCCACCGGCCGGCACCTGGTGCACGAGCGGATCGCCGACCGGTACGTCGAGCAGTTGGCGGCCAAGGCCGACCACCTGCCGGTCGGGGATCCGGCGGCGGCGCAGGTGGCGCTCGGCCCGATCATCGACGAGCATCAGCGGGACAAGATCCACTCGCTGGTCACGGCCAGCGTCGACGCCGGGGCCCGGTTGGCGGCCGGCGGTACCTACGACGAGCTGTTCTACCGGCCGACGGTGCTGGCCGACGCCAACCCGACCACCCCGGCGTTCGCTCAGGAGGTGTTCGGCCCGGTCGCGCCGGTGGCGACCTTCGCCGACCTGGACCAGGCGGTCGCGATGGCCGGCGACACCGAGTACGGCCTCTCGCTGGGCATCCTGAGCCGGGACGTGATGAAGGCGATGGAGCTGGCCGACCGGATCCCCAGCGGCATCGTGCACATCAACGACCAGACCGTCGACGACGAGGCGGTGGCGCCGTTCGGCGGCGTGGGCGCCTCCGGCACCGGCAGCCGGTTCGGTGGACCGGCCGCCAACATCGAGGCGTTCACCGAGACCCAGTGGCTCACCATGCAGGGCGGCATCAG
This sequence comes from Micromonospora sp. LOL_014, assembly GCF_048060245.1. Lineage (NCBI taxonomy): Bacteria > Bacillati > Actinomycetota > Actinomycetes > Micromonosporales > Micromonosporaceae > Micromonospora > Micromonospora sp. LOL_014. Next base: position 31,825 of record NZ_JBHMIP010000038.1, on the reverse strand, counting down.
CCGCTTCCCGTTCTGATCCCGGCTCGCGCGGGCCCGGGTTGACGCTACTGGGCGGGCGGTGCCACGATCAGGGCCGATGTTTACGTAAACATCGGCCCTGATCGTACGCCGAAGGAGGCCGTCCACCGTGCCAGGACTCAAGCCGGCCCGCCGACCCGGTGCCGCGCTGTGCGCCCTCGTCCTCGTCCTCGCCGCCAGTGTCGCGGCCGTCGGGGATCCCGCCACCGGAGTCGCCCGCGCCGGCACACCCGGTCCCGTCGCCGACGCCCCGGCCCCGGTGGTCACCGTCCGACCCGACCCGGCCTACCGGGGGCAGCAGTTCCAGGGCTGGGGCACCAGCCTGGTCTGGTTCGCCAACGCCACCGGCGGCTACCCCGACGAGATCCGTGACCGGCTCGCCGAACTGCTCTTCGGCGATGACGGGCTGAACCTCAACATCGCCCGGTACAACATCGGCGGCGGCAACGCCCCGGACGTGCCCGACTACCTGCGACCCGGCGGTGCCGTACCCGGCTGGTGGCAGGCCCCGGACGGCACCACCCGCGACGACCGCGACTGGTGGGACCCGGACGACCCGACGCACTGGAACTGGGCCGCCGACCCTGCGCAACGCTGGTGGGTCGACCGGATCAAAGCCGACGTCACCCACTGGGAGACGTTCAGCAACTCGCCACCGTGGTTCCAGACGATCAGCGGCTACGTCTCCGGCGGCTTCGACGCCACGGCCGACCAGATCCGCCCGGACACTGTTAACGACTTCGCCACCTATCTGGTGCGGGTCACCGAACACCTGGAGCGGTCCCACGGCATCGACGTCGCCACCATCGACCCGCTCAACGAACCGAACACGCCGTACTGGTCGACCCGGCTCGGCCCGGACGGCCAGCCGGTCGGTGGTCGCCAGGAGGGCGCCCACGCCGGTCCGACCAGCCAGCAGCAGGTGATCGAGGCGGTGGACGCCGCACTGCGGGCCGCCGGCAGCGACACCGTGATCTCGGCGATGGACGAGACCAACCCGAGCACCTTCCTGACCAACTGGCACGCCTACGGCACCGACGCACGCGACCGGATCGCGCAGCTCAACGTGCACACCTACGGCACCGGGCAGCGCACCGCCGTGCGCGACGTCGCCAAGGCCGAAGGTAAACCACTGTGGATGAGCGAGGTGGAGGGCTCGTACGGCAGCGGCGGGCAGGACTTCACCAGCATGCTGCCCGGTCTGGGCATCGCCCAGCACGTCGTCGACGATCTGCGGGAGCTGGAGCCGTCGGCCTGGGTGCTGTGGCAGCCGGTCGAGGACTACGACAACATGGCGCCCGGCGGCGAGTTTCCGCTCGGCTCCAACTGGGGCAGCATCCAGGTGCCGTTCGACTGCACCGCCGCCGACACGCTGCAGACCTGCCCGATCTACACCAACACCAAGTTCGACACGCTGCGCAACTTCACCCACCACATCCGCCCCGGTGACCGGCTGATGGCCGTCGACGACCCGAACAGCGTCGCCGCCATCGCCACCGGCAAACGGGCCACCGTGGTGCACGTCAACGCGAGCACCGACGCCCGTACCGTGGCACTGGACCTGTCGGCGTTCCGCGTCGTCGCGCCCGACGCTACCGTCACTCCGGTCGTCACCAGCGCCGCCGGGGCGCTGCGCCCCGGCACCCCGGTGGCCGTCACCGACCGCACCGCCCGCCTCGACGTGCCGGCCCGGTCGGTGACCACCTTCCTGATCGACGGCGTCTCCGGCGTGCTGCTCGACGAGACCCTGATCCGGGACAACCATGTCTACCGGATCGCCGGTGTGCCCAGCGGCCGGTCGCTCACCCCGGCCGGCGACGCGCCGGTCATCCGCACCGGCACGCCGCACGATCCCGCCCAACTGTGGCAGCTCACCCGGTTGACCGACGGCTTCGACAACCAGGCCCGGTACGCGGTCGGCACCGTCGACGGACAGCGCCGCCTCGCCGTCGTCGCCGCCGCCGCCGCGATCGTGCCGGCCGACGGCGAGCCCGCCCCGGCCGCCCAGTGGATGCTGTCCACCACCGGCGACGGGACGTACACCTTCGTCAACGTCGCCACCGGCCGGCTGCTCGACGTCAGCGGGCAGGCCACCCACGACGGGGCTGCGGTCTCCGTCTGGCTGCCGAACTCCGGCGCCAACCAGCGCTGGCGGATCCTCGACGAAAAGGTCGTCGGGCTGGAACCGGTCGACCTGTTCACCACGCCCGGCACCGCGCCGACGCTGCCGGCGACCGTCGTCGCGCTGCACCGCGACGGCCCCGGCGGCCCGCTCCCGGTGACCTGGCGCGACGTCGCCCCGGCGCGGTGGAAGCAGCCCGGTACCGTCCCCGTCACCGGTCGGGTCACCGACGCGCAGGGCCGCACCCACCTCGCCCGTGCCAGCGTCGTCGTCGACACGCTCACCGCCACCGAACCGGCCCGCGCGAAGGCGTTTGTCGGCGGCCGGCCGGACCTGCCGGCGACGGTCACCGCGCTGTCCAGCCAGGGCCTCGCCGTCGACCGCCCGGTGCGGTGGGACGCCGCGCCGCCCGGCGCGTTCGACCAGCCCGGGGTGGTCACCGTCACCGGCCGGGCCGACGCCGGCGACGGTGCGGAGCTGCCCGCTACGGTCCGGGTCCAGGTCACCCCGCCGGTCGAGGCGACGACCGCGGTCAGCGGCATCGACGCCACCTTCACCGAGCCGGGCTACTCGACCGTGGGTCTGACCAACGGCAACCGCACCGACAAGGCCTGGTCCAACTGGCGGCCGGGGGCCAAGAACCCCACCGACACGCTCACCGTGACCCTGCCCCGGGAACACTCCGTCGCCCGGGTGGCCGTGCACTTCTACCGCGACGGCTCGGACAGCTACGCCAGCAGTCTGCGGGCCCAGGTCCGCGACGCCCACGGTGACTGGGCCGACGCCGGCGGACCGGTGGACGTACCCACCGGCACCCCCACCGCGCCGGTGGTCGAGGTGCCGGTCACGGCCGTCACCGACGCGGTGCGGATCATCCTCACCGCGTACCCGGACCGGCACATCACCCTCAGTGAGATCGAGGTCGCCGTGGCGGTGCCGGGGACGTCCGCGCAGGCGGACGCCGCCGCGATCGCGCTCGACGGGGTACCGCTGGCCGGCTTCGATCCGGCGACGACGCGGTACGCCGTACCGGCCGGCCCGCAGCTGCCGCACGTCACCGCGACCGCCGTCGACCCGTACGCCGAGATCACGGTGACCCAGGCGGACGCGCAAGGCCGGGCCGCCACCGTGGAGGTCACCGGCGAGGACGGCACCCGGACCCGGACCTACCGGATCGACTTCACGTGACAACCCGAGCGGGCCGTCGCAGGCACCGTCGTGGCCGGCTGTCAGAGTGACCGGGTGACACCATCGGACCCCACGCCGGCCAGCAATCCGCCCCAGCGGACCCCGCGCCGCCTCGCCGGGGTGCTGCCGCCCTGGCTGGCGCTGGCCGTCGCCGGGCTCGGCGGGGTGGCGTCCGCGTCGCAGAGCGCGGTCAACGCTGAACTCGGTGCCCGGATGGGCAGCGCCGCCATCGGAGCGGTGGTCAACAACATCGGTGGATCGTTGCTGGTCGCCGTCGGGCTGCTGCTCCTGCCGTCGATGCGCGCCGGGTTGCGGACCCTGCGGGCCGCCCGGCTGCCCTGGTGGACCTACCTCGGCGGGGTCGGCGGGGCATTCTTCGTCACCGCCGCCGCCTACGCGGTGCCGGTGCTCGGGGTGGCGGTGCTGACCATCGCCCAGGTCGCCGGGAACAGCCTCGGCGGCCTGGCGGTGGATCGGGTCGGGCTGGCCCCGGCCGGCCGGCTCGCCGTCACCGGGCCCCGGCTGGTCGGGGCGCTGCTCGGCATCGGCGCGGTGGTGGTGGCCCAGGTCGGCCGGCCGGTCGGGCAGCTCGCGGTCGGGGTGATCGCGCTGGCGGTGGCCGGCGGGCTGGCGGTGTCGGTCCAGTCAGCGCTCAACGGGCGGGTCTCGGCGGCCAGCACCACCGCAATGGGCACGGTGGCGAACTTCGTGGTCAGCACGCCGTTGGTGCTGGTCGCGGCCGGCCTGCTCGGTGGCTACCGGGCGGCGGCCGGCCGGGCGTGGCCGGGCGAGTGGTACCTCTACCTCGGTGGGCTGTTCGGCGTCTGCATCGTGGTGGCGCTGTTGGTCGGGGTCCGGTCGGTCGGGGTGCTGCGGACCGGGCTCGGAGTGGTCGCCGGTCAGCTCGTCGGGGCGCTGCTGATCGACGTCCTGGTCCCCGGCGGTCCCGGCGTCAGCCCGGGTCTGATCGCGGGTGCCGCGCTGATCATCGTCGCGGTGCTGGTGTCCGGCCGGGGTGCCCGCCGCTCCCGGCCGGTCGGCCGCGACGGTGCGGTGGCAGACTTGACCGGGTGGCAGACGAGCCGACCTACCCGACCGCCGAGTTGACCGGCCCGCTGGTGGTGCGTGCCCGCCGGTTGCGGGTGATGTGCTGGTCGCTGGCCGCCGCGCTGCTGCTGGTCTTCACCGCGGTCAGTTTCGGCCTGCAGGGGTCCACCGGCGCGAACATGGGCAGCTTCCAGCGTGGCGACCAGGCCGCCATGATCGGTCTCGGCCTGGTGGGGGCGGCCGTGATCCTGCTGTTCACCCGGCCCCGGGTCGAAGCCGACGCCGACGGGGTACGGGTGCGCAACGTACTGCGCACCTACCAGCTGCCGTGGTCGCTGGTCACGGCGGTCCGCTTCGACCGGGACGCCGCCTGGGCCAGCCTGGAGTTGGCCGATGACGAGCTGGTGCCGGTGCTGGCGCTGCAGTCCGTCGACCGGGAGCACGCCGTCGAGGCGGTCCGGGCGTTGCGCCGGCTACACGCTGCGGGCCGCGCGGCGACCACCGCCGGCTGACGCTGCGGGCCGACCGCCGTTGGCCGGCACCGGTTGTTGACACCGGACCGGGCGTACGGCTACGACCGGAGCCTGATAGGCTTGTCGCGTCGACCACGCTGCCCTCGACCGGCGGCGCCGGCGCGAGCCGGCAGCCGGGCGGAGGTAGTCGCGAAAGCGGAGCGCCTGCTCCCACCTGTACCGCGGACCATCATCCAGCGGGCGGGTCCGGTCTCCCGTTGGCGGTCCGTCCGCCACCGAGCCGACGCCGTCGACGGCGTCACCGACCGGTCGAGCAGGCCCTGGCATGTGCCAGGGCCTTCTGCTTTCCCGGGGCGTCCCCAACCGGGGGCCGGCCCGGGGTGCGACGGCACCACGGAGATTACCGACTCGAGGAGGCCCCATCAGCGTCGAACCACGCGTGAACGAGCAGATCCGGGCACGTGAGGTCCGACTGGTCGGCCCTGAGGGTGAGCAGGTGGGCATCGTCCCGCTGGAGCGCGCCCTGCAGCTGGCCGCGGACGTCGACCTGGACCTGGTTGAGGTTGCGCCGATGGCGCGCCCGCCGGTGTGCAAACTCATGGACTTCGGCAAGTTCAAGTACGAGAGCGCACTCAAGGCGCGCGAAGCGCGGCGTAACCAGCAGCAGACCGTCATCAAGGAAATGAAGCTCCGGCCCAAGATCGACCCGCACGACTACGAGACCAAAAAGGGTCACGTGGTGCGGTTCCTCAAGGCCGGAGACAAGGTCAAGGTCACGATCATGTTCCGGGGCCGGGAACAGAGCCGGCCGGAGCTGGGCTACCGGCTGCTGCGCCGGCTCGAATCGGAGATCTCCGACCTGGGGTACGTCGAGGCCGCACCGAAGCAGGACGGCCGGAACATGATCATGGTGTTGGCCCCGCACCGGGCCACCAAGGCCGCTGCGGCCGCCGCGACGGCGGCCCGGGGCGGCGGAGCCTCCCGGGACCGGGAATCCGGTGCCGTTGAGGCACCACCACCGGCCGCCACGGCCGGACCCGCCGGGAACACCGGCGAGTGACAGGGGAGAGACGCGACACATGCCAAAGATGAAGAGCCACACCGGTATGGGCAAGCGGGTCAAGGTGACCGGCCGTGGCAAGATCCTGGCCGAGCAGGCGGGGAAGCGCCACCTGCTGGAGGGCAAGTCCTCCACTCGGACCCGCCGGCTCACCGGCACCGTCGAGGTGTCGCCGGCCGACGTCAAGCGCATCAAGAAGCTGCTCGGCCGCTGACGCGCGCCACTGACCCGAAGGAGTAGGTGAAATGGCACGCGTCAAGCGGTCCGTCAACGCCCAGAAGAAGCGCCGTACCCTGCTGGAGGATGCCAGCGGCTACCGGGGCCAGCGGTCCCGGCTGTACCGCAAGGCCAAGGAGCAGGTGCTGCACTCGATGCAGTACGCCTACCGGGACCGCCGCGACCGCAAGGGCGACTTCCGGCAGCTGTGGATCACCCGGATCAACGCGGCGGCCCGCGCCAACGGGATGACCTACAACCGCCTCATCCAGGGCCTCAAGCTGGCCGGCGTCGAGGTCGACCGCAAGGTCCTCGCGGACCTGGCGGTCAACGACGCCACCGCGTTCGCCGCCCTGGTGGAGGTGGCCCGCACGGCGGTCGCCGCCGAAGGCACCGGCGGCGCGGCGGCCCAGGCCGCCTGAACCGGCGCGACCCTGACCCGCATATGGCACGAATCGAGGCGTCCGGCATGACCGCACCACGGCCAGCCGGGCGCCTCGACCGTGTCCCGGCCACCACCACCGGCGGGGCCGACGACCGGCAGCCGACGTTCACCACTCGTACCCCCCGGATCGTGGCCGCCCGGCGGCTGCACCGGCGCCGCGACCGCGACGCGACGCGGCGTTTCCTCGCCGAAGGCCCGCAGGCCGTCCGGGAGGCGCTCGCCGTGCCCGGCCTGGTCCGCGAGATGTTCGCCACCGCCGCCGGTCGTACCCGGCACACCGACCTGGCCGTCGCGGCGGCCAGCGCCGGCATCGACGTCTCCACCGTCGACGACGCGGCGCTCACCGCGCTGGCCGAGACCGTCAACCCGCAGGGCGTCGTCGCCGTCTGCGACCACCTCGACGTCACCCTCGGCGGCGCGCTGCGCCGCCGGCCCGCGCTGGCCGCCGTGCTGGTCGAGATCCGCGACCCGGGCAATGCCGGCACCGTGCTGCGCACCGCCGCCGGCGCCGGCGCCGGCGCCGTCGTCTTCGCCGGCGCCGCCGTCGACCCGTACAACGGCAAGTGCGTGCGGGCCAGCGCCGGCAGCCTGTTCCACGTTGACGTGGTCCGCCACGGCGACCCGGCACACGTCGTCAGCGAGCTGCGCGCCGCCGGCCTGCGGGTGCTCGCCACCACCGGCCACGGCGACACCGACCTCGACGACCTCGCCGATTCGGGCGCGCTGGCCGCGCCGACCGCCTGGCTGTTCGGCACCGAGGCGCACGGCCTGCCGGCCGAGCTGGCCGACCGGGCCGACGCCCGGGTCCGGGTGCCGCTGTACGGCCGCGCCGAGAGCTTGAACCTGGCTGCCGCCGCAGCCGTCTGCCTGTACACTTCGGCCAGAGCACAGCGCGCAGGAAGGCCCACGCGATGAGCGTCCGCAGCTACCCGGCGCGCGTCGACGACCAGCCGACGCGCCGCGACCGGCGGCCCGGCTGCGGTGTGCCACCTCATCGGCTGTTTACCCGGCCCGCCGGTTCCGGCGGGCGGCAGGGCTGACCGACCCTTCCTGCCTGCGCACCCTCCCGGCGGGCTGCGGCAGCGCCGCGCGTCCGTAGACTCTTGCCGGTCATCGGCCCCGGTGACCGCACGCCGCGAGGGAGTGCCCGCACGTCATGACCTACCGCAACGACCCATACGATCCGAAGCAGGTCGCGCTGCTCGACCCGGCCGCGCTCACCGGTGCGGTCGCTGACGCCGAAGAGGCGTTCGCCGCCGCCGCCGACCTGGACGCGTTGACCGCGCTGCGACCCCAGCACCTCGGCGACCGCGCCCCGATCTCGCTGGCCCGCCGGGAAATCGGCGCGCTGCCGCCGGCCGCCAAGGCCGACGCCGGCAAGCGGGTCAACGAGGCGCGTACCGCGGTGCAGACCGCGTACGACGCCCGGCGCGGCGAACTCGAAGCCGAGCGGGCCCGGCGGGTGCTTGCCGAGGAACGCGTCGACGTCACCCTGCCGTACGACCGCCGCCCGCGCGGCGCCCGGCACCCGCTGACCACCCTGATGGAACGCATCGGTGAACTGTTCGTCGGGATGGGCTACGAGATCGCCGAAGGCCCCGAGGCCGAGCTGGAGTGGACCAACTTCGACGCGCTCAACATCAGCCCCGACCACCCGGCACGCGGGCTGATGGACACCTTCCACCTTGACCTGCCCGGCCTGGTGCTGCGTACCCACACCTCACCGGTGCAGGCCCGGACCATGCTGACCCGCACCCCGCCGATCTACGTGGTCTGCCCGGGGCGGGTCTACCGCACCGACGAACTCGACGCCACCCACACCCCGGTGTTCCACCAGGTCGAGGGGCTCGTCGTCGACCGGGGTATCACCATGGCGCACCTCAAGGGCACCCTGGACCACTTCGCCCGGGCGATGTTCGGCGCCGCCGCCCGGACCCGCTGGCGGCCGCACTACTTCCCGTTCACCGAGCCGTCCGCCGAGTTCGACGTCTGGTTCCCGCAGCACCGCGACGGGCCACGGTGGGTCGAATGGGGCGGCTGCGGCATGGTCAACCCCCGGGTACTGCGCGCCTGCGGCATCGACCCGGAGGTCTACTCCGGATTCGCGTTCGGTATGGGCATCGAACGCACCCTGATGTTCCGCCACGGCATCAGCGACATGCGCGACATGGTGGAAGGTGACGTGCGGTTCACCCGCGCGTTCGGGATGGAGGTCTGAGACATGCGGATCGCACTTTCCTGGCTGCGCGAACACGTCGACCTGCCGGCCGACCTGACACCACAGCAGCTCGAAGACGCCCTGGTCGGGCTCGGCCTGGAGGTCGAGTCCATCGTCGACCTGGCCGGCACCGTCACCGGCTCCCTCGTCGTCGGCGAGGTCCGCGAAATCGAGGAACTCACCGGCTTCAAGAAGCCGATCCGGTTCTGCCGGGTCGACGTGGGCACCGCCAACGGCACCGGTGAGCCGCAGGAGATCGTCTGCGGCGCCACCAACTTCGCCCCCGGCGACAAGGTCGTCGTCATCCTGCCCGGCGGGGTGCTGCCCGGCGGGTTCGCCATCGGTGCTCGCAAAACCTACGGGCGCAACTCCAACGGCATGATCTGCTCCGCCCGGGAGCTGGGCGTCAGCGACGACCACGCCGGCATCATCGTGCTGACCCCGGACGTCACCGCCGCGCCGGGCGACGACGCCCGGCCCGTCGTCGGCCTCGACGACGTCGTGGTCGAGGTCGAGATCACCCCCGACCGGGGGTACGCCATGTCGGTGCGCGGCATCGCCCGGGAACTCGCCCAGGCGCTCGGCGTACCGTGGCGGGACCCGGCCGCGATCGACGCACCCGGCGCCACCGACACCCCGGCCTACCCGGTCGAGGTCCGCGACACCGTCGGCTGCGACCGGTTCGCCGCCCGGATGGTCCGCGGCATCGACCCGACCGCGCCGACGCCGGCCTGGATGGCCCGCCGGCTGACCACCGCCGGGGTACGCAGCATCGGCCTCGCCGTCGACATCACCAACTACCTGATGCTCGAACTCGGCCAGCCGATGCATGCCTTCGACGCCGACCGGCTCGCCGGGCCGCTGGTGGTCCGTCGCGCCGTCGCGGGGGAGAAGCTGACCACCCTGGACGGGGTGGCCCGGGTTCTCGACGCCGAGGACATGGTGATCTGCGACGACACCGGACCGATCTCGCTCGCCGCGGTGATGGGCGGCGAGACCAGCGAGGTGGTGCCCGGCACCCGCGACGTGCTGTTCGAGGCCGCGCACTGGGATCCGGTGATGGTCGGGCGTACCGCCCGTCGGCACAAGCTGTTCAGCGAGGCCGCCAAACGGTGGGAACGCGGCGTCGACCCGGCGCTGCCGCTGGTCGCCATCGACCGCGCCGTCGCACTGCTCACCGAACACGCCGGCGGCTCCGCCGGCGCGGAGATTCTTGACATCGACCACGTCGCCCCGCCGGCCCCGATCGTCCTCGACGCCGGGCTGCCCAGCCGCCGGGTCGGGGTGGCGTACCCGCCGCAGCGGGTAGTCGACCTGCTGGAGGCGGTCGGCTGCACCGTCGCCACCGGGTTGACCGCCGGGGCGGCCAGCGCCAGCGTCGTCGCCACCGGCGTGGCCACCGCCACCGGCGTGGCCACCGCCACCGGCGTGGCCACCGCCACCTCGGCGGCGTCGGCAGCCGACGACGGTACGGCGCCGCTGGTCGTCGGCCCGCCGAGCTGGCGGCCCGACCTGACCGACCCGGCCGACCTGGTCGAAGAGGTGGTCCGGCTCGACGGCTACGACAACGTGCCGAGCGCCCTGCCGCCCGCCCCGGCCGGCCGGGGGCTCACCGCCGGCCAACGCCGCCGCCGGTCGGTGGCGCGGGCGCTGGCCGAGACCGGTCACGTCGAGGCGCTCTGCTACCCGTTCGTCTCCCCGCAGGTCGCCGACGACCTGGGGCTGCCCGCCGACGACCCGCGCCGCGACGCGGTCCGGCTGGCCAACCCGCTGGCTGACACCGACCCGCTGCTGCGGACCAGCCTGCTGCCGCCGTTGCTGGCGACGCTGCGGCGCAACATCGGCCGGGGTCAGCGCGACGTCGCCCTCTACGAGATCGGCGTGGTGTTCAAACCCCGGCCGGGTGCCGCCGCACCGCCGCCGATGGGGGTCGACGACCGCCCCGCCGACGAAGTGTTCGCGGCCGCCGACGCCGCTGTACCGCACCAGCCGTGGCACGTGGCGGTGGTGCTCGCCGGTGACGTCTCCCCGGGCGGCTGGTGGGGCGCCGGCCGGCCGGCCAGCTGGGCCGACGCCGTCGAGGCCGGCCGGGTCGTGCTCGACGCCGCCGGTGTCCCGGCCGACCGGGTCGAGGTCCGCGCCGGCGAGTACGCGCCCTGGCATCCCGGCCGCTGCGCCGAACTGCTCGTCGACGGGGTGGTGGTCGGCCACGCCGGGGAGCTGCACCCGGCGGCGGTCGCCGCGCTGGAACTGCCCCGGCGTACCTGTGCGATGGAGCTGGATCTGGACGCGGTGCCGCCGGCCCCGGTCGTGCCGGCACCGGACTTCTCCAGCTTCCCACCGGCGTTGATCGACGTGGCGCTGGTCGTCGACGAGGCCACCCCGGCAGCGCAGGTCCGCGCCGCGCTGGTGGCCGGTGCCGGCGAGCTGCTCGAATCGGTCCGGCTCTTCGACGTGTACGCCGGCGAGCAAGTTGGCGCCGGGCGCAGGTCACTGGCGTACAAGTTGGTGTTCCGCGCCCCGGACCGCACGCTGACCGTGGAGGAGGCGGTGGCGGCCCGCGACGCGGCGGTCGCCGAGGCCGCGTCACGGCTCGGGGCCACGCTGCGCGGCGCCTGACCCGACCGACACCGGGTCCCGGCGCCGGTCCGCCGTGACGACACGGCGGACCGGCGCCGGGACCACCGGTGACCGGTGTCAGCGCCGCAGCAGCGCGGCGAGGTCGACGGCGTCGGCCATCGCCGCGCAGCCGTCATCGTTGGGATGCAGGTGGTCACCGCTGTCGTAGGCGGTCGCCAGCCGGGTCGGGTCGGCCGGGTCGGCCAGCGCCGCCGCGAAGTCGATCACCCCGTCGAAGGCGCCGCTGGTGCGGATCCAGTGGTTGACGTCGCGCCAGATTTCCTGCCGCTCGGGAGTGTCCAGGAAGGAGCCACCGAACGGTGGCACGGTGCCGCCGAGGATCGGCAGCCCCTGGGCCCGGGTCTGCGCGATCACCTGCCGGTAGCCGGTGATGATGTCGGCGACCGGGGCGCTGTAGCCGATGTCGTTGGTGCCCTCCAGTAGGATCACCGCCCGGACCCCGGTCTGCGCGTAGACGTCGCGTTCCAGCCGAGCCAGCGCCGGCACCCCCCAGTACGGTTCCCCGTCACGTGGGGCGAGTAGCCGGTTGCCGCCGAGTCCGGCGTTGACCACCGACAGGGTGGGCCCGCGCTGGTCGTGCAGGCGACGGGCCAGGTAATCGGGCCAGCGCCGGTTGGCGTTGCCGGTGGTGTTGCCGGTGTCGGTGATCGAGTCGCCGAGCGCGACCACGGAGCCGACGACCCGGGGATCGGCCTGCACGTCGATTCCGTCGACCAGCATCCAGCATGGCGTGTCGGCGTACCCCTCGGCGGTCGGTGCGGCGGCCCGGTCACCGGCCGCAAGATGGTTGCCCTGGGCGGTGAACGGATGGTTGGTCACCGGTCCGGTCGGCTCCGGTACGTACACACTGACCAGCAGGGTGCTCAGCGCGGCGACCCGCAGCGGGACCGGGTCGCTCAGCGCCCGACCGCCAGCGGCGACGGTGACCTCGTGGCTACCGCCGAAGCTCAGCTCCCGCATCGAGCCGGGCACGGCGGTCGCGCCGGCGTGCTGCACGGCGACCGAGGCTCGGCCGACGGTCAGCTCCCGGCTGCCGAACGTGTTGGTGATCCGTACCCGGACGGCCCGGCCACCGGCGCTGACGAAGGCGACGTTGCGTACCGTCTGGTTGGTCAGCCCGTCTCCGGCCGGGCAGTCCGACCAGGGGATGGTGCTGCCCTCGACCGGGCTGGGCGCCCAGGCGGCGACCCAGGTGGCCGGGTGTCGGTCGGGGCCGGCAGGGCTGGTGGAGGCGGTGTCCCCGGTGGTCGCGGCCAACGCCGACGTCACGGTGACTGCCAGGACCGCGACGCCGGCCAGGGCCGCCGTGCCGGCTGATCGGGTGCGACGCCGGGCCAGGGCCGCCGGGCCGGTGTGATTCTCCTTGGGACGCACGCCCCACCTCCTCCTCGGTCGAGCCGGCGGGTCACCGGGTCGACCGATAATGATAGAGGCATATCTATCTGGGCGGTGCCTGCGCGTTCCGTCGCCGAGCGCGCCCCGAGCCCGGCTGGCGGGTCCAGCCGGGTTCAAAGCCGGGCCAGGGGTGGGCCCGGTCGACCCTCCGACTAGGATCGGACGATGCCTCGATGGCGCAGGACACGCCTTGCCGCCAGCGCCTCGATCGCCGTGGCGGCCGTCGCTGCCTTCGTCAGTGGTCAGGCGCACTGGGGCTGGTTTCTCACGCTCACCGTCGGGCTGCCGTACGCGGTCCTGGCCGTACCGGCACGCTGCGGTGAGTCGCTGTGGCGTGACGGGGGCTGCCCCTACCTGGGGTCGGGTCTGCTGATCGGCTGTCACCTGCACCGCCTCGACAAGATCGAGCGGCTGCTCGGCGCGCAGCCACGGGCCCGGACCGGCACCCGGCAGGGTGGCGCAGCCGCCGGATTGCCGCCGAGCCGGGTTCCCATCGTGACCCGTCACGTCCGGGAAGGGCTGGGCTTCGTCGCCGTGCTCCTGGGCGCCGTCTCCGGTTTGCTCATCCTGCTCGGTGTGACACCGTCCGGATAGCGCGGCCCGGGTTCCCCGCTGGCGGGTCGGCCGGTAGCGGGTGCGCCGACCATAGCGGACGATGGGCGCCGGTGGTCGAACTGTCCGCTGCGCGACAGCCATGCGCGACAGGCGTGGTGGCTACTCTGGCAGTATGCCGAAGGCCATCTGGAACGGACTCGTGATCGCCGAGAGCGACGATACGGTCGTCGTCGAGGGAAACCACTACTTTCCCCGGTCGTCGCTGCGTGACGACCTGGTGCGTGAGTCGGACACCCACACCCACTGCCCATGGAAGGGCGACGCGTCCTACTACTCGTTGGAGCGCGATGGTCAGCGCAGCGCCGACGCGGTCTGGTACTACCCGGAACCGCTGCCGGCGGCCGACATGGTCCGCGACCGGGTCGCCTTCTGGCGCGACGTGGAGGTCGTCGACACCTGACGGGCGGATCGGCGGGCACCTGACAGGCAGGTGGACAGGGTCTTGTCGGCTCGGATGCATTCTGATACCGTCCTCTGCATAGATATGCGGAGGTGGGTATGGGCATCCGGGTCGCCGTCGCCGGCGCGAGCGGGTACGCCGGGGGAGAGCTGCTGCGGCTGATCGCCGGGCACCCCGAGCTGGACCTGGTCGCCGCCATGGCGCACAGCCGGGCCGGTGCGCCGGTCGCCGCCGTACATCCGCATCTGGCCGGCCTCGACCTGGTGTTCGTCGCCACCGATCCGGCCGACCTGGCCGCTGCGGACCTGGTCTTCCTGGCCTTGCCGCACGGCGAGTCGGCCGCGCTCGCCGCCACCCTGCCGGCCGACGTCAAGGTCGTCGATCTCGGTGCCGACCACCGGCTCGCCGACGCCGCAGCCTGGTCCCGCTACTACGGCGGCCAGCACACCGGCGCATGGACGTACGGCCTACCGGAACTGTCCGGCCAGCGGGACCGGGTCGCCGCCGCCGACCGGGTCGCGGCAACCGGTTGCTACGCGGTCGCCACCACGCTGGCGCTCGCGCCGCTGATCGCCGCCGGAGTGGTCGCCCCGGACGACGTCGTGGTGGTCGCTGCCAGTGGTACCTCCGGTGCCGGTCGGTCCGCCAAGACCCACCTGCTGGCCAGTGAGGTGATGGGCAGCCTGTCACCGTACAAGGTCGGCGCCCACCAGCACGTCCCGGAGATCAAGCAGGCCACCGGCGCGACCAGCCTGTCCTTCACCCCGGTGCTGGCTCCGATGCCGCGCGGCATCCTGGCCACGGTCACGGCCCGCCCGGCCGACACCGCCGCCGACCCGGCCGCCGCCGCGCGCGAGGCGCTGACCGCCGCGTACGCCGACGAGCCGTTCGTGCGCCTGTTGCCCGCCGGTAGTTGGCCGGTCACCGCCGCGACCCTCGGATCCAACGCCTGCCAGCTGCAGGTGACCACCGACGTCGACTCGGGACGGGTGATCGTGACCAGCGCCATCGACAACCTCGGCAAGGGCGCCGCTGGTCAGGCACTACAGTGCGCCAACCTGATGCTCGGTCTGCCGGAGACCACCGGCCTGACTGCTCTTGGGGTCGCGCCATGACGGTGACCGCGCCGAACGGGTTCCGGGCGGCCGGGGTGGCCGCCGGGCTGAAGAGCGGCGGCGCCGCCGACGTCGCCCTGGTCGTCAACGACGGACCGGCCACGGCCGCCGCCGGGGTGTTCACCACCAACCGGGTGCAGGCCGCGCCGGTGCGGTGGAGCCGGCAGGTCCTGCGCGCCGGCAAGCTGCGCGCGGTGGTGCTCAACTCCGGCGGAGCCAACGCCTGCACCGGGCCGGGCGGCTTCCAGGACAGCCACGCCACCGCCGAACACGTCGCCGCGACACTGTCCGGCACTGGCACTGGCACTGGCACTGGCACTGGCACTGGCACCGACGTCGGCGCCGGTGAGGTCGCGGTCTGCTCGACCGGGCTGATCGGCGAACGGCTGCCGATGGACAAGCTGCTCGCCGGGGTGACGGCGGCGGTCGCCGGGCTGGCCGACGACGCCGGACCGGCCGCCGCCGAGGCGATCATGACGACCGACACCCGGCCGAAGACCACCGTCGTCGCCGGCGGACCGGCTGGCGCCGCCGGACCGGCCTGGCGGGTCGGCGGGATGGCCAAGGGCGCGGGCATGCTCGCCCCGTCCATGGCGACGATGCTCTGCGTACTGACCACCGACGCGCTCGCCGACCCCGCCGACCTCGACGCCGCTCTGCGCGAAGCCTGCCGCACCACCTTTGACCGGGTCGACTCCGACGGCTGCCTGTCCACCAACGACACGGTGCTGCTGCTGGCCAGCGGTGCCTCCGGGGTCACCCCGTCGGCCGGGGAGCTGACCGCCGCGGTCACCGCCGCCTGCGCCGACCTGGCCCGGCAACTGATCGCCGACGCCGAAGGCGCCAGCAAGGAGGTCGCCATCGAGGTGGTCGGCGCGGCCAGCGAGACCGACGCGGTGCAGGTCGGCCGGGCGGTGGCCCGCAACAACCTGGTCAAGACGGCGCTGTTCGGCAACGACCCCAACTGGGGACGGATCCTCGCGGCGGTCGGCACCACCAGCGCGGTGTTCGACCCCGACCAGCTCGACGTGGCGATCAACGACGTGTGGATCTGCCGGGACGGGGCCGCCGCCGCACCCCGCGACCAGGTCGACCTCACCGGCCGGCAGGTGCACATCCGGATCGACCTGCACGCCGGTGCCGCCACCGCGACCATCTGGACCAACGATCTGTCGCACGCGTACGTGCACGAGAACTCGGCGTACTCGACATGACCGACACCACCCGGCCGACCGCGCCGCACAGCACGCTGAGCCGCGATCTCAGCCTCGCCCAGGCCAAGGCCGCCACCCTGATCGAGGCGCTGCCCTGGCTGGCCCGCTTCCACGGGGCCACGGTAATCGTCAAGTACGGTGGCAACGCGATGATCGACCCGCAGCTGCAGCGGGCCTTCGCCGCCGACATGGTGTTCCTGCGGTACGCCGGCATCCGACCGGTCGTGGTGCACGGCGGCGGCCCGCAGATCTCCAGCATGCTGCGCCGGCTCGGCATCGCCAGCGAGTTCAAGGGCGGCCTGCGGGTCACCACCCCGGAGGCGATGGACGTCGTCCGGATGGTGCTCGTCGGCCAGGTCGGCCGGGAACTCGTCGGCCTGATCAACGAGCACGGGCCCTACGCCGTCGGGCTGTCCGGCGAGGACGCCCACCTGTTCACCGCCGTCCGCCGCCCCGCCTGGGTCGACGGCGAACCGGTCGATGTTGGCCAGGTCGGCGACGTCGACACGGTCAACCCGTCGGCGGTCGCCGACATCATCTCGGCCGGCCGGATTCCGGTGATCTCCACGGTCGCACCCGACGTCGACGGCGTACTACACAACCTCAACGCCGACACGGCCGCCGCCGCGCTGGCCGTCGCACTGCGGGCCCGCAAGCTGGTCGTGCTCACCGACGTGCCCGGCCTGTACGCCGACTGGCCCGACACCGGCAGCCTGATCAGCCGGATCACCGCCGACGACCTGGCCGGCCTGCTGCCCACCCTGGCCGCCGGCATGGTGCCGAAGATGGAGGCGTGCCTGCGGGCGGTACGCGGCGGGGTGCCCGCCGCGCACGTGGTTGACGGCCGGGTAGCCCACTCCACCCTGCTGGAGGTCTTCACCTCGGAGGGCTTCGGCACCATGGTCACCGATCCGACGAACGACGGGGAGTCCTGAATGGCGTCGCTGCGGGACCGCTGGTCCGCATCGTTGATGGACAACTACGGCACACCGCCGCTGGCGCTGGTGCGCGGCGAGGGCACGACTGTCGTCGCTGAGGACGGCCGACGCTACCTCGACCTGTTGGGCGGCATCGCGGTCAACTCGCTCGGACACGCGCACCCGGCGGTCGTCGAGGCCGTCAGCCGGCAGATCGGGACCCTCGGACACGTCTCGAACCTCTACGTCGCCGAACCGCCGGTGGCCCTGGCCGAACTGCTGCTCGCCCTCACCGGACGCCCCGGCGCCGTCTTCTTCTGCAACTCCGGGGCCGAGGCGGTCGAAGCCGCGTTCAAACTGTCCCGGCGTACCGGTCGGACCCACGTCGTCGCCACCCACGAAGGCTTCCACGGGCGGACCATGGGGGCCCTGGCCCTGACCGGGCAGCCGGCCAAGGCCGACCCGTTTCGGCCGCTGCCCGGCGAGGTCACCCACGTGCCGTACGGCGACGCCGAGGCGCTCGCCGCCGCCGTCACCGACCGCACCGCCATGGTGATCCTGGAACCGATCCAGGGTGAGGCCGGCGTGGTGGTGCCCCCGCCGGGCTACCTGGCCGCCGCCCGGGAGATCACCAGCCGGCACGGTGCCCTGCTCACCCTCGACGAGGTGCAGACCGGGGTGGGACGGACCGGCCACTGGTTCGCCCACCAGGCCGACGGGATCACCCCGGACGTCGTCACCCTGGCGAAGGGTCTCGGCGGCGGGCTGCCGATCGGTGCCTGCATCGCCTTCGCTGACACCCAGGTCGGTGGCGTGGGCACTCCGGCCGCGCTGCTCACCCCGGGCAGTCACGGCAGCACCTTCGGCGGCAATCCGGTCTGCTGCGCCGCCGCCCTCGCCGTGCTGCGCACCATCGCCGCCGAAGGGCTGCTCGACCACGTCAAGCGGGTCGGCGAGCAACTGCGCCGGGGCGTCGAGTCGCTCGGCCACCCGCTGATCGCCGGGGTTCGGGGTGCCGGTCTGCTGCTCGGCGTGGTGCTCACCGCGCCGGTCTCGGCCGCGGTCGCGGCCGGGCTGCGCGACGCCGGGTTCCTGGTCAATCCGGCCCAGCCGGATCTGATCCGGCTGGCTCCGCCGCTGATTCTCACCGTGGAGCAGGCCGACGAGTTCCTGGCCGCGCTGCCGGCGGTCCTCACCGCCGTCGCCGATGCCGTGGCGACCACTGGAGCGGCGTCGTGATCCGGCACCTGCTGCGCGACGACGACCTGAGCCCGGCCGAGCAGTCGGCGGTGCTGGATCTGGCGGCGGCGATGAAGGCGGACCGGTACGGCCACCGGCCGCTGGCCGGCCCTCGCTCGGTCGCGGTGCTGTTCGACAAGCAGAGCCTGCGGACCCGGCTGTCGTTCGACGTCGGCATCGCCGAGCTGGGCGGCAACCCGATCGTGGTGGACACCCAGGCCACCCATTTCGGTCGCGGGGAGACTCTGGCCGACGCCGGTCGGGTGCTGTCGCGGTACGTGTCAGCGATCGTGATGCGTACCTTCGGCGACGACCGGCTCGCCGAGGTCGCGGCAGGGGCGAGCGTACCGGTGGTCAACGCGCTCACCGACGGGTTCCACCCCTGCCAGCTGCTCGCCGACCTGCTGACCGTGCGGGAGTACTGCGGCGACACCACCGGACGGACCCTGGCGTACGTCGGCGACGCCGCGAACAACATGGCGAGTTCCTACCTGCTTGCCGGGGCCACCGCCGGGATGCATGTGCGGGTCTCCGGGCCGACCGGGCACGACCCGTCCCCGTCGGTGGTTTCCCGGGCCGGGGAGATCGCCGCCTGGACCGGCGGGTCGGTGCAGGTCATCCGGGACCCGAAGGAGGCGGTCGACGGCGCCGACGTGCTGGCCACCGACACCTGGACGTCGATGGGCCAGGAGGCCGACGGGCGGGACCGGCGTACTCCGTTCTGGCCGTACCAGGTCAACCAGGATCTGCTCGACGCCGCCGCGCCGGAGGCGATCGTGCTGCACTGCCTGCCCGCCCACCGGGGTGAGGAGATCACCGACGACGTGCTCGACGGCGCGCGCAGCGCCGTGTTCGACCAGGCAGAGAACCGGCTGCACGCGCAGAAGGCGCTGCTTACCTGGCTGTTGCGCCAGCAGGACGGGCCGTCGTGACCGGGCCGGCGACCCGGACCGCCCGGCACGCCCGAATCACCGAGCTGATCCGGGCCAGGGCGGTCCGGTCACAGACCGAGCTGGCCGAGTTGCTCGCCGCCGACGGCATGCAGGTCACCCAGGCGACCCTGTCGCGGGACCTGGAGGAACTCGGCGCGGTCAAGGTACGCGGCCGCGACGGCGGCCCAGCGGTCTACCTGATCCCCGAGGACGGCAACCCGACGCTGCGGCCCGCCGAGCAGGCCCCGGCCCGCCTGGTCCGGCTGCTGCACGAGCTGCTCACCGGAGTCGACGCCAGCGGCAACATCTGTGTGCTGCGTACCCCACCGGGTGCGGCGCAGTTCCTGGCCAGCGCGCTGGACCGGTCCGGGCTGCCGGACGTGGTCGGCACCATCGCCGGTGACGACACCATCCTGGTCGTCGCCCGCGGCCCGGCCGGCGGTGCCGACCTGGCCGGAAAGCTCTCCACCTGGGCCGCCACCCCGCCCGGCCCGAACACCCCCTGAACGGCCCGAACACCCCCGCTGAACCGCCTGACCACCACCTGATTTTCCCGATACGCACATCCAACGAGGAGCACGACATCATGACTGAGCGGGTGGTACTCGCCTACTCCGGCGGCCTGGACACCTCGGTCGCCATTCCGTACCTCGCCGGGGAACTCGGCGCCGAGGTGATCGCCGTCGCGGTCGACGTCGGCCAGGGCGGCGAGGACATGGACGCCATCCGGCAGCGGGCGCTGGACTGCGGTGCCGTCGAATCCGAGGTGGTCGACGCCCGGGACGAGTTCGCCGCCGACTTCTGCCTGCCGGCGCTGCGGGCCAACGCCCTCTACATGGACCGGTATCCGTTGGTGTCGGCGCTGAGCCGGCCGCTGATCGTCAAGCATCTGGTCGCAGCGGCCCGCAAGCACGGCGGCACCGTGGTGTCACACGGCTGCACCGGCAAGGGCAACGACCAGGTTCGCTTCGAGGTCGGCATCGGCGCGCTCGCGCCGGAGCTGAAGGTGGTCGCCCCGGCCCGCGACTTCGCCTGGACCCGGGACAAGGCGATCGCGCTGGCCGAGGAGAAGGGGCTGCCGGTCGACGTTTCGCACAAGTCGCCGTACTCGATCGACCAGAACCTGTGGGGCCGGGCGGTGGAGACTGGCTTCCTGGAGGACATCTGGAACGCCCCGATCGAGGACCTGTACGCATACACCGCCGACCCGGCCGTGCCGCGCGACGCCGACGAGGTGACCATCACCTTCGACGCCGGCGTGCCGGTGGCGATCGACGGCGAGACGGTCACCCCGTACCAGGCGGTGGTGGAGCTCAACCGGCGGGCCGGCGCGCAGGGCATCGGGCGGCTGGACATGGTCGAGGACCGGCTCGTCGGGATCAAGAGCCGCGAGGTGTACGAGGCCCCGGGCGCGATCGCGCTGATCAACGCCCACCAGGAGCTGGAGAACGTCACCGTGGAGCGCGAGGTGGCCCGGTTCAAGCGGACCGTGGACCAGCGCTGGGGCGAGCTGGTCTACGACGGCCTGTGGTTTTCCCCGCTCAAGCAGGCCCTCGACGCGTTCATCGACGAGACGCAGCGGCACGTCACCGGCGAGATCCGGATGGTGCTGCACGGCGGCCGGCCGGTCGTCGTCGGCCGGCGTTCCGAGGCCAGCCTGTACGACTTCAACCTGGCTACCTACGACACCGGTGACACCTTCGACCAGAGCCAGGCGAAGGGCTTCGTGCAGCTGTGGGGACTGTCCAGCCGGCTGGCCACCGCCCGCGACACCCGGCTCGCCGGCCCCGGTGGGCAAACCCGGCTGCCCGGCTCGCAGGCCTGACCCCGACAATGGTCGCCGTGGACGACAAGAGCCTGACCGAGAACACCGCCAGCCCGAACCGCACCAGCCTGTGGGGTGGCCGCTTCGCCGGCGGGCCGGCCGAGGCACTGGCCCGCCTGTCGGTCAGCGTCCAGTTCGACTGGCGGCTGGCCCCGTACGACATCGCCGGCTCCCGGGCGCACGCCCGGGTGCTGGCCGCCGCCGGCCTGCTCGACCCGGACGAACTGGGCCGGATGCTGGCCGCGTTGGACGACCTGGAGGCGGCCTGCGCCTCCGGGTCGTTCCGGCCGACCGTGGACGACGAGGATGTGCACACCGCGCTGGAACGCGGCCTGCTGGAGCGGCTCGGCTCGCTCGGCGGCAAGCTGCGCGCCGGCCGGTCCCGTAACGACCAGGTCGCCACCGACCTGCGGCTGTACCTGCGCGACCACGCCCGTGGCCTGGCAGCACAGCTGGTCGAGCTGGCCGCTGCCCTGGTCGAGCAGGCCGAGCGGCACCTGGAGACCCCCGCGCCCGGGATGACCCACGTGCAGCACGCCCAGCCGGTGACGTTCGGGCACTGGCTGCTCGCCCACGTCCATCCGCTGCTGCGCGACCTGGACCGGTTGCGCGACTGGGACGACCGCACCGCCGTGTCACCGTTGGGTGCCGGCGCGCTGGCCGGCTCCGGCCTTCCGCTGGATCCGGCTGCGGTGGCCAAGGAGTTGGGATTTCGGACCTCGTTCGCCAACTCGATGGACGCGGTCGCCGACCGGGACTTCGCCGCCGAGTTCCTCTTCGCCACCGCGATGGTCGGGGTCCACCTGTCCCGGCTGGGGGAGGAGGTGGTGCTCTGGACCTCGCAGGAGTTCGGCTGGGTGGAGCTGGACGACGCCTTCGCCACCGGGTCGTCGATCATGCCGCAGAAGAAGAACGCCGACATCGCCGAGCTGGCCCGGGGCAAGTCCGGCCGGCTCGTCGGCGGGCTGGTGGCCGTGTTGACCATGCTCAAGGGGCTGCCGCTGACCTACGACCGGGACATGCAGGAGGACAAGGAGCCGGCGTTCGACGCCGTCGACACCCTGCAACTGCTGCTGCCGGCCCTGGCCGGGATGATCTCCACCATGACGGTACGGGTGGACCGGCTCGCCGCCGCCGCCCCGGCCGGGTTCACCCTGGCCACCGAGGTGGCGGACTGGCTGGTCCGCAAGGGTGTGCCGTTCCGGGACGCGCACGAGGTAACCGGCAAGCTGGTGGCGCTCTGCTCAGCCCGGGAGTGCGCGCTCGACGAGGTCTCCGACGACGACCTGCGGCTGGTCAGCGAGCACCTGGACGCCGGCGTCCGAGACGTACTCTCGGTGCGGTCGGCGCTCGCGGTGCGGACCACGCCGGGCTCGACCGGCCCCGGTCCGGTGTCCGACCAGTTGGTTGCCGTTACGGAGCAACTGAGCGGGTGGCGGCAGTGGGCGGCGGAGTCGGTGGTGCCCCGCTGACCTGGCCGCCAGCCGGGTCCGGGTCACCGGGTGGGTGACGGGAACCGGTAGGCCCGCTCCACCCGGGCCACGTGCACCGCGAAGCTGGCGTACCACCGGGCCCGCCCATCGGCCTGGGCGACCAGATGCTCGACGTGTCGACGCCAGGCGGCGATCGACTCCTCGTCACGCCAGTAGGAGACGGTGATGCCGACCCCGTCGGGGTCCCGGGCACTGTCCACGCCCAGGAAGCCTGGCTGCGCGTCGGCGAGTTCCAGCATCCGGCGGGCGGTGGCCGCGTAGCCGTGGTCGTCGTCGGTGCGGGTAGAGGCGAAGACCACCAGGTAGTACGGCGGTGGCGGGGTGTCGGCGGGACTCATCGGTCGCTCCCGGGCGGTGGTGTGCTGGGTCGCTGTGCTGTGCTGGCACCATGAGACCACCCGCGCCGATCGGCGATCTCGCGACGGTGCTCGCCGGACCGGTCGACGTTGCGGCCCGCGCGTTGCTGGGCTGCCGGGTCGCTGTCGGCGATGTCGAGGTCCGGCTTACCGAGGTCGAGGCGTACGCCGGGGTCGGCGCCGACCCCGCCTCGCACGCCCATCGGGGCCGTACGCCGCGTAATGCCCCGATGTTCGGGCCGCCCGGGCAGCTGTACGTCTACTTCAGCTACGGCATGCACTGGTGTGGCAACGTGGTCACCGGCCCGCCGGGACAGGCGGCGGCGGTGCTGCTGCGGGCCGGCGAGATCGTCGCTGGTCACGGGGCGGCCCGGCACCGCCGTGGCGTACGGGTGCCGGACCGGGACCTGGCCCGTGGTCCGGCCCGGCTGATGGCCGCGCTCGGGCTGGACGGCACGGCGAATGGTACGTCGGTGCTCGACGGCACCGGCCCGCTGTCGCTGACGCCACCGCCGGTGCCGATCCCGGCCGGAGCTGTCCGCACCGGCCCCCGGGTGGGGGTGGGTGCGGCCCCGCACACGCCATGGCGCTTCTGGCTGGCCGGCGAGCCGACGATCAGCGCGTACCGCCGGGCCGCTCCCCGGCCGCGCGGCGGCCGGACCGGGGCGCCGAGCGTGACCGGATGACGGGCGACCGCTGCGGCCCTCAGCGGGCTGCGCGCCTCGCGACGGGCGGCCCGGGCCTGGGCCGAACTTGGTGACGTGCTGGCCGTCACCGGCGATCCGGTCGGTGCCGTCGAGGCGCTGCGCGGCGCAGGGCCACCGCCGCAGTGCACCTCGGCCTTCAGCCATCCCGCCGGGCCGGGTATCCCCAGCCCTTGGCAACCTCGAACAGCGGACCCGGCAGCGCCACGTCGGCCGGCAGTTCCCGAGGCGGCTGGACCGTGCCGGTACGGATCCGCCCGGTCCAGTCACCCAGCCCGGCCTTGATCCGGCCATGGTCGAACCGGCCGTACTCCACCATGTCCGACTCCCACTCCAGACCGAGGAACTCGCAGATGCGCCGGGTCTCGGTCGTCGGATCGGCGGCCAGATCCTCGTAGCGGACCGTGTGTCCGGGAAGTACCCGGCGTGCCTCGGCGAGTTTGGTCAGGTACCGGCCGACGCTCTCGGCTGCCTCCTGCGGCGTCTGCTGGGGTCGAGCCCTGCTCCACGAGTCGAGGATCGCGGCCGGGTGGCGTAGTAGGAACACGAACCGCGCGTCCGGCCACACCCGGGCGATCCGGGGCCAGATGAACACGTTGTGCGGAGTCTTCTCGACCAGGACCTGTTTGCCACTGCGCTGCAACGCCGCGTCCAACACCCGGTCCCACAGCAGGTGGGTGATTTCCTGAGCGTCCCAGCCCAACTCGCCCATGCTGTCCGTGATGTAGTGGTCACTGAACTCCACCCGCAACTTACTCAGATGCAGCTCGTGCGGAGCGTAGAGCGAAGAGTGGCTGTTCAGCATCATTCGCAGCAGTGTCGACCCCGACCGGACCGACGACAGAATGAACACCGGTTGGCGCAGCAGTCGGTGCGGGCGGCGGACGAAGGCGGGACGGCCGCCCCGGCGGGTGATCTGCATTCCGGTTGACCGGGCGATCCGTACGGCAAGGTGATGCTTCCAGCTCATACGACCCGACACTACGAAACCTTGCTGAGAAAATGCTAGGAGGGTCTTCGCCGAAAATGCTAGGAGGGTCTTCGCCCGCCGCCGGGCACAGAGTCGCGCCGGATGCCAGGTGACCGGCGGCCCGGTTACCGGACGGATGGCAGGATTCGCATCCGGCCCGGGTGGGCAAAGCAGGCCGCAGCATACCGGCGACGGAATCCGGGTCACGACGGCGGCGATGGAAGGTGCGTACGTGCAGGGGTACGGAACACAACTCGCGCTGGTCGGGATCCTGGTGGTGCTGAACGCGGTCTTCGCCGGTAGCGAGATCGCCCTGGTGTCGCTGCGCGACAGCCAGCTGCAGCGGCTGGAACGGTCCCGCCGGGCGGGTCGGGTCCTGGCCAAGCTCGCCAAGGACCCGAACCGGTTCCTCGCCACCATCCAGATCGGCATCACCCTGGCCGGGTTCCTGGCCTCCGCCACCGCCGCGGTGTCGCTGGCCCAGCCGTTGGTGCCAGCGCTGGACGTGCTCGGCCGGGCTGCGGAGCCGGTGGCGATCGTGCTGATCACCCTGGTGTTGACCTTCGTCACACTGGTCTTCGGCGAGCTGGCCCCGAAGCGGGTGGCCATGCAGCGGGCCGAGCGGTGGGCGCTGGCGGTGGCCCGGCCTCTCGACATGATGGCCAGCCTGGCCCGGCCGGCGGTCTGGGCGCTCGGTGCCACCAGCGACCTCGTGGTCCGCCTCGTCGGCGGCGATCCGAAGGCGACCCGCGACGAAATCAGCCCGGACGAACTGCGCGACATCGTGGCCGGTCACCGGGCGTTCACCGCCGAGCAGCAGACCATCATCTCCGGGGCACTGGAGATCGCCGACCGGCGGCTGCGGGCGGTGCTGGTGCCCCGGCTGGAGGTCTTCACCCTGGACAGCGGTACGTCTGCCGAGGCGGCCCGGATCGTGCTGGCCACCTCCGGGCACTCCCGCGCGCCGGTGGTCCGTAACGGGATGCTGGACGACACCGTCGGCGTGATCCACCTGCGTGACCTGGTCGGCGTACCCGTCGACCGGCCGGTCGACGCGGTTGCCCGCCCGCCCATGCTGCTGCCCGAGTCGCTGCCGGTGGTCGACGCGTTGCGGCGGTTCAAGACACACCGCCAGCACATCGCGCTGGTCGTCGACGAACGCGGTGCCGTCGACGGCATCGTCACCCTGGAGGACGTACTGGAGGAGATCGTCGGCGAGATCTACGACGAGACCGACCGGGACATCCGCGCCGTACGCATCGAGCCGGACGGCACCATGCTGGTCCCCGGGACCTTCCCCGTGCACGACCTGCCGGACATCGGGGTCGACCTGCCCGGCCGCCCGGCCGGCGACTACACCACCGTGGCAGGTCTGGTGCTGGCCCGGCTCGGCCACATTCCCACCGACGCGGGCGAGTCGGTCCGGGTCGACGGCTGGACCATCACCGTCGCTTCCGTTGACCACCACGCCATCAGCGGTGTACGGCTGCGCCGATCCTCGCGGACCGACGGCGACCGTGCGGGTGACGGCGACCGTGCCGACGCCGAGAACCGCCCGCTCAGCTCGGCCGCTGAAAAACCAGACAGTAGTCGCCGGTCAGCCAGTCGGGCTGGTGGTCCCAACACAGGAACGACTCCTGAAGCAGAGTGAGGTGGGCGCGGATCACCCGACCCACGTCCCAGGCGAGGGTGGTCACCCGACCGTCGACCCGCATGTTCGCCACGTTCACCACGGCGTGGCCGCCCGGCCGCAGCAACTGGGCGACCTGACCGAACACGTCACCGATCTCGTCGAGGTAGCTGGTGTAGTCACCGTCGAGGGTCTCGTAGGCGTTGAGCGGGTTCTCCGGATGGTCCGTCGCGTCCATGTAGGGCGGTGAGGTCAGGCAGAGGTCGAACGGCCCGTCGACCAGACCGATCAACTTCCGGGCGTCACCGTCGACGATCTCGGCACCGGCCGCCCCGGCGAGCCGCTGCCGGATCAGCGCGACCCGGTCGGGCAGCAGTTCGACGCCGGTCGCCCGTCGACCCATCCGCGCTGCCGTCACCAGTGTGGTGCCATAGCCGGCGAACGGGTCCAGCACCGCCTGCCCGGGCGTGGTGTACTCGTCGATCACCGCCTCGACCAGAGCCTCCGGAAAGTGCACCTGCTGGTCCTCACCCGCCGGCAGTTGGGCGATCAGGTCAGCGCTGGTCAGCTGCAGCCACGGTTTCACCCGACCATTGTCCCTCGCCGCAGTCGCGGCGGCCGGCCGCCCGGCGTCGGCGGCTGCCGGACTACTCCGACGATACCGGACTACTCCGGCGCCGCGTCGTCGTGCTGCCCGGACTGGCGACGGTTGCGCAGCGCCACCCAGGTGGCACCGAACACAATCGCTCCGGCCAGACAGACCGCGACCACGTGACCGCTGCCAGTCCAGCCGAACCAGTCCTGCAGCAGCATCCGGGAGCGGGACGTGGGATCCACCAACGTGATCGCCACGAACGCGGCGACCAGTACTCCGGCGCCGAGGGCGAACGCGGTCGCCCACGGCCCGCTCGGTCCGAACCGGCCGTGCAGCACTAGCACAGCGCGCACGATCCGTCGGGCCCGGACCAGCCGCAACGTGCCTACCGTGTAGATCAACCGGAACACCTGCAGCGGCCCCAACGCCAAGATGGTGACCGGGACCACGATCAGGGTCAGCGTCACCAGCCCTCGGTTGCGCCGCAGCCACGCCAGCCGGTCGGCGGAGAAGGTCAGCAGTACGGCGGTCTCGGCGACCAGCACCGCTCCGCTCGCCCAGTGCAGTACCTCACCGACCGTTGCCAGGGCCCCGCCGGCGAGGGTGAGGAACACCGCCGGAACCGAGGCCAGCGCCGCGATCAGCACCGGCACCGCCAGTCGCCGTTCCCACCGGGCGGATCGGTCCCGGCCGGACCCGCCGGCCGGCTGATCGCTTCCAGTTCGGTCGTCGGCGCGGGTCATCCCGATGTGTCGGCGGCCCGCCGTCCGACGGTCGCCGACGGAGCCCGGACCGCGATTTCCACCCCGAGCTGCGCACCGTCGCTCAGCCGGAGCCGGTCACCGCTCCAGAACCGGCCCGGGTCGTACCAGTTGGTCCGCCGGCCTGTTGGCAGCAGCCCCATCGCCTCGTAGGTCACCGCGATCACCTCGGCGCAGTAGACACTCTCCAGATCCGTTCGGCCGGCAGCACCGTCAGGCGACGGTCCGGCGCCACCCGACCCCTCGGCTGCTTCGGCGCCACCCGTACCCCGACCAACCGGCGGTAACCAGCTGGCCAACCGTTCGTGTACCGCGCCGGCCAGCGGCGCCCGCCGTACGGACGGGGTACGACCCCGCAGCCACCGCCAGGCCAGCGCGGCGGTGGACGGGAACGGGGTGCCGTCCAACCGGGCGACGGTCCGTAGCACGGCATCC
The DNA here is from genome assembly GCF_048060245.1 of Micromonospora sp. LOL_014. Taxonomy (NCBI): domain Bacteria; kingdom Bacillati; phylum Actinomycetota; class Actinomycetes; order Micromonosporales; family Micromonosporaceae; genus Micromonospora; species Micromonospora sp. LOL_014. The sequence continues at coordinate 3,802 of NZ_JBHMIP010000038.1, read as the reverse complement.
TCCATCGCGCTGTCGGCGGGCGGCTCCAACTGCCGCAGCCAGGCCCGCTGACCGTAGCGCCGTGCCCAGACCGTGACCGCGTCGCGCAGGTCGTGCAGCTGCACCCCTCTGTGGTGGCTGCCCGACCACATGTCCGGCAGTGACCGACCGAGCTCGGCGTGCCACAGCAGCGGTGGGAGATCTTCGATCACCACCGCCATCCCCACGTGGTTCACCGGGCTGTTGGTGGTCATCTGGATCGCCCGGTCGGGCATCGTTCGCCCGCGAAACAGCCACAGGTCACCGGTGCGGGTCAGCTCGACCGCCGCGTCGAGGGAGAGTGGTTCGCCGGTCACTCGACTACCCTAGGCCGATGCGTTGGTGGAAGGTAATGGGCCTGGCCGCGTTCGTCGGGGTCGCCGCGACCGGAGCGGTCGTCGTCCGGGCCGAACGACGCCGTCGGGCCTACACCGCGGAGCAGATCCGAGACCGGCTCCGACAGCGCCTCGTCGAGGCCGGCCCGGTGGACGCCCCGCCGCCAGACTGAGCCGCCGGTCAGCTGAGCCGCCGGCTCCGGCAGCCGGTCACAGCAGCCACGCCTCACGCAGCAGGTGTGCCAGGCCGGCACCGTCGGGCGCGGACAACCACCGCCGGCCATCCGGCCCGGCAGCCCTGGAGGTCTCACCGGCCGGTGCCGGCAGGTTGCCGGCCAGGACCGCCTGGGTCGGCGAGAGCCGACGGATCGCCACCGCAGCCAAGCTGTCCGGGTGTTGCGCCGCGAACTCGGCGTAGATCTCCGGATCGTGCTGCCCGTCGTCGCCCACCAGCAGCCAGCGGATCTGCGGGAACTCCTCCGCCAACCTGGCTAGGCTGGCGCGCTTGTGCTCCCGACCGCTGCGGAACCACCGTTCGGTGGTCGGACCCCAGTCCGTCAGCAGCAGCGGGCCGGCCGGGTAGAGATGCCGGGACAGGAACCGGCTCAGGGTCGGCGCGACGTTCCAGGCACCGGTGGACAGGTAGAGCACCGGTGCACCCGGATGCGCGGTGACCAGGCGTTCGTACAGCACCGCCATCCCGGCGACCGAGGCCCGGGCGTGCTCGTCCAACACGAACGTGTTCCACGCGGCCAGCATCGGCCGGGGCAGCGCGGTCACCATGACCGTGTCGTCGACGTCGGAGATGATGCCGAACCGGACCTGCGGGTCAACGATACGTACCGGCGCGTCGACCGGCTCGGAGTCACCGCTGTGCAGCCGTACCGACGTCCAGCCGGGCTTCAGATCGGCCGGCACGACCGTGTCCACGAACCCGCCCCGGTCGGCCTGGACCTCGTGCCGCTTGCCGCCGGCTTCGATCACCACCGGCGCGTCCTTCACCGGCAGGGTGGCGAAGCTGCGCCAGCCCCGTACCTTCTTCGCTCGCCGACGTGGCGGATCAGGCCGACCCAGCAGCACCCGGGCCATCACCCGTACCCAGCCCGGCGCGCCGTAACCGGTGTACGGAATGAGCGTGAGATCCCAACCTCGTCGCCGCAGCCGGCGTTCCAACAAGGCATGGATGGCATCCTCGAGCCGGACGGCTCGGTGGGCGCCACGCGCCGCCGGGCTCACGGGTGTCATCGCCACGGTGCCACCCTGCCACAGCCGCCCGTTGCGGGCACGGCGTGGTGATCGATGACGTGAAACCCGCTCGGTCGGCCGTGCCACCGCCGACACCGGTCATCGCTGCAGGTCAGGTAGCGGCCGGCGTAGTACGCCACACACGACGTGAGCGCGGCGACGAACAACTCGACCGGCGCTGATGCGCTGTCCGAGCCGGCGCCGCTCACCGGCTGGTCGACGACGATCTGGTGGCCACGGACCTGTACTGCGTGCCGTTCGCTGTCGGCGTGCCGCACGGTCAGCCCGGGCTGCCCTGCCCGGCGGGCCGTCCGGCCTGGTCCGGTCAACGACAGGTCCCGATGGGTCCACGGGTTCGGGGCGAGCTGCGCCGCAGGTCGGAAACCGGATGTCCCTGCTGGTCCGCGATGAGGGACAATCGCGCCGTGACGGACGAACAAGACCCGGCCGGTACGCCTGACGTGCTGGACGAGCTGCGTTGGCGAGGACTGATCCAGGATGCCACGGATGTGACCGAGCTGGGTCGGCAGCTGAGCGACCCCACCACCTTCTACGTCGGCTTCGATCCGACGGCCCCCAGTCTGCATGTGGGCCACCTGGTCCAAGTGCTCACCGCCCGTCGGCTGCAACTCGCCGGGCACCGGCCGTTGCTGCTGGTCGGCGGGGCCACCGGGCAAATCGGGGACCCGAAGGAGGGCGGTGAGCGAAACCTGAACCCGCCTGAGGTGGTGGCGGGCTGGGTCGACCGGATCCGCGACCAGCTCGCGCCGTTCGTATCGTTCACCGGACCGGTTGCGGCGCGGGCGGTCAACAACCTGGACTGGGCCGGGCCGATGTCGGTCGTCGAGTTTCTCCGGGACGTGGGCAAGCACTTTCCGGTCAACCGGATGCTGGCCCGTGAGGTGGTTCGGGCCCGGCTGGACAGCGGCATCAGCTTCACCGAGTTCAGCTACCAGCTGCTGCAGGCGAACGACTTCTTCGAGCTGCACCGGCGGCACGGTTGCCTGCTGCAGTTCGGCGGCTCCGACCAGTGGGGCAACATCACCGCAGGGGTCGACTACGTACGGCGCCGTGGAGCCGGCCCGGTGCACGGTTTCACCACGCCGCTGGTCACCCGGTCGGACGGCACCAAGTTCGGCAAGACCGAGGGCGGCGCGGTCTGGTTGGACGCCGCGCTGACCAGTCCGTACGCCTTCTATCAGTTCTGGGTCAACGTCGACGACCGCGACGTCGGGCGGTTCCTGCGCTACTTCAGCTTCCAGGATCGCGAGACGATAGCCGAACTGGAGCGGGAGTCAGCGGCCCGGCCGGCGGCGCGGATCGCCCAGCGCGCGCTGGCTGAGGAGCTCACCGCCCTGGTGCACGGTCCGGTGGAGGCTGCCCAGGCGGTGGCCGCCAGCCAGGCCCTGTTCGGCCGGGGGTCACTGGACGAACTGGCTCCGGAGACACTGCACGCCGCGTTGCGTGAGGCGGGCCTGCTCACCGTGACCGGCGAGATGCCAGCAGTGGCCACGTTGCTGAAGGAGTCGGGACTCGTCGGCAGTCTCAACGAGGCACGCCGGGCGATCGCCGAAGGCGGTGCGTACCTCAACAATCAGCGGGTGTCGGACGTCGAGGCGGTGGTTGCAGCCGAGACGCTGCTGTACGGCCGGTTCCTGGTGCTGCGCCGCGGCAAGCGAACGTTTGCCGGGGTTGAGCTGGTCAAATAGGCGTCGATCGACGTTGTGACGTGGGACGCGTTCGCTCGATTTGACGACTGATCGGGCGGGCGCGTAACTTTCTCTCTGCCCGCAGGGGAACGGACGGAAACACCGGAGCCGCAATCGCAGCCGAGGTGACCGGCCGGAACTGTGGGACAACCTCCAGGTCCGGGTGTTCGCACCGAACGGAGCTGGCGGGCGGGGTCGCGAGGGTCGCACCGGCAGCGCCGGGGCCGATTTGGAGCGGCGAGACCGACCGGCTAGGGTTGATGACCGCAGGGCACCGGGCGAGTCGACGGAAACGTCGCGGCCGGCCTGCAAACCGGGTACGGACACACGGGTGACACCGTGCGCTCGTCCAGGTGGTCAAACCGGCACGAAGCGCCACGATCCGGAAAAACCCGGGTTGACGGGGCAAATGAGTCGGAGTAAGGTAGTAAAAGTGCCCGACGGAAGTCGGGTGGGACGGATGGCCCTGGTGGGGTTGCCTGCTTGGTGTGGGTG
>NZ_JBHMIP010000037.1:0-52746 GCF_048060245.1 Micromonospora sp. LOL_014 | reverse complement strand
CCCCCGAGCGCGACCAAGGGAATCCCCGTTCCTTCAGGGCGGGGACGAAGTCAACGGTTGGCCTCCTCTCCCCGGCAGGAGTGCCCGGTGAGCCGCCCGGGTAACCCGTTCCCCGCACGGACTTCGGCCCCGCCCGGTACCGGGCGGGGCCGAAGTCCGTGCCTGCGGATCCTGATTCGTTGTGCGTCAGCTCGAGCAGGCTGCGCCGTTGAGGGTAATGTTGCTCAGCGGCGACAGGGTGCTACCGGAGTAGGTCCCCTGGAAGCCGATGCTGACGGTGGCACCGGAGGCCAGCGAGCCGTTCCAGGCAGCGTTGCGGACCGTGATCTGGCTGCCAGACTGGGACCAGTCGCCGTTCCAGCCGTTGCTCAGACTGACGTTGGACCCAGCGGTGAAGGCGAGGGTCCAACTGCTGACCGAACCGCCGGTGTTGGTGATCCGGATCTCCCGGGTGAAGCCGCCGGGCCACTGGTTCGTGGTGTAGCTGACGCTGCAGGCGCCGGTCGGCGGGTTCGTGGTGGGCGGGGGCGCGGTGGTCGGCGGTGCCGTGGTCGGAGGTGCGCTGGTGGGCGGGGGCGCGGTGGTCGGCGGCGGCGCGGTGGTCGGGCCGGCCGCCAGCGCGAGCTCGTACGCCCGTTGCGGCACGAACTGGCCCGCGTTGGCGATGCAGCCGTCCGCCTCCCCCGGCAGCTTCACCCAGAGGTAGGCGTCGATCTTGCTGTCCCCAGTGTTGGTGGTGCTCGCGGTGCCGATCGCCCGGCCCTCCGGGTCACACCATTCGGAGCCCAACGGGCCGTTGCCGTTGCGGCTGGTGTCGATCACCGCGGTGAGGTGGTTGGCGCCGGTGGCGTTGATGACCGCCTTGACGTAGTTGACCGCTTCACTGGTGCTGCGGTAGTTGGATACGTTGCTGGAGATGCCGTCCGCGCTGTTCGCCACGTCGGCACCGACCAGCATGCCCGCCATCGTCGACGGGGCGTGCCAGGCCGAGTGCCCGGCGTCGAAGTAGACCTTGGCCTGGGAGGAGCCCGCTTTGAGCGCCTTGCCAGCGTAGGCCATCGAGGCGCGTACCTCGGCCTGCTCCGACTGGCTCATGCAGGTCCCCATCAGGGCGAGCACGTCGGGCTCCAACACGATGTACGCGGGCCGGTTACCGAGCCCGGCCGCGACCTGGTCGACCCACTGCCGGTAGGCGCTGTGGTTGGGCGCGCCACCGCTGCTGTGGTTGCTGCAGTCGCGGTTGGGAATGTTGTAGACGACCATGATCGGGATCTTGCCGGCCGCCGCGGCGGCACCGACGAAGGCGCTGACCTGGTTGCGGACCTCGTTGGGGTTGTACTGGGTGAACCAGCGGCCCTGCGGCACCGAGGCGATCCGGTCGCGGATGACGTTCGCCCGGTAGTCACCGGGGTTCGCCGCCACCCAGCGGGCGGCCGAGGTGTCCGGGTCGACGTAGAAGGCTGATTCGGCCGCCTCGGCGGCCGTGGGCTGCAGCAGCCCGACACCGACCGCAGTGGCCACCGTGAACGCCATGACGGCGGCGGTGCCTGCGGTGAGCGCAGATCTTCTGCGCATGCGTGCTCCCTCCGGGTAGGGACGATATATTGAGAGCGTTCAGTGGAAGCGCTCCCAAGAATATCGACCACCGTACGGGGATGTTGCTGATATGTGAAGAGCCTGCGACGCCAATCGTTCCAAAGGTGACATAAAGTGGGATATCTGACCCGGTGGTGGCCCGGGTCAGCCCAGCGGCGAGCGGAACTCCGGACGCAACGCGATGATCCCGAACGCTGCACCGAACGGGTCGGTCAACTGGGCGTAGGCGCCCGGGCCGGCCTGGTACGGACCAAAGGAGACCGTCCCGCCGAGTGCCTGACAGCGCTGCACCGCGGCCTCGCAGTCGTCGACCTCGAAGGTCGTCCGCCAGTGCGCTGGGACCTGCGGCGGGTACATCTCGCCCATCTCGATCAGCCCGGCCACCTCGCTGGTCTCCCGCAACCACTCCTGATACTCGGACCCTTCGCTGTAGATGCTGGGTCGCGTGGTCCACCCGAACACCGAGCCGTAAAAGGACACGGCGCCGGCCACGTCCCGGGTGGCGAGTTCGTTCCAGCAGGTAGCGCCGGGCTCACCGATCATCTGTGCGCCGGGGAAGGCGCCCCGCTGCCAGAGCCCGAACACGGCGCCCTGCGGATCGGCGATCAGGGCGCAGTGGCCCCGTTCGGCGACCTGGGCGGGTGGCGAGAGTGCCGATCCGGCGGCCCGGTGCACACTCTCGACCGTCGCGGCCAGGTTGTCCGAAGCGAGGTAGGTCAGCCAGGCCGCGGGCTGGCCTGCGGCGAGGGCGGGGGCGAGCCCGGCGACGGCCATGTCTCGCAGGTGGAACTCGGCGCCGGTGCTGTTCGGCAGGTCGACCGGCTTCCAACCGAACAGTTCGTGGTAGAAGTCGCTCGAACCTGCGGTGTCGCTGGTGCGTAGTTCGGACCAGCAGGGGGTTCCCGTGGCGTAGCCTCTGATTCGCACCGCTTTGTACCTCTTCGCGTCGTTTATCCTATTGGCGTAGGCAGTTACCGTACGCCACGGGGACGCCCGCCGCGACTCGGCCGAATGGCCCAATTGAGATCACTATGGGTAAACGTCGGGGCTACGAGTTGATCGGCAACATGATCTCGAACCACACGGTCGAACCGCGTACTGAGGGGTCGGTGCCCCAGGTATGACTCAACTGCTCGATCAGACCCAGACCCCGGCCACGGCTACTCAACGTGTCGACATGTGCCCGACTGACCGTGCCTCGGGTGCCACTGTCAGCTACCGAGACGAGCAGTCGTTCCTGACTGAGATCGATCTCCACCCGCGCCTCGGTGCCGGCATGCAGCAGGGCGTTCGTGGTCAGCTCGCTGGCACAGAGCACCGCCGGACCGATCACCGATTCCGGAACCTGCCACCCGGCCAGCTGGTCGGCCAACCAGTGCCGCACCCGGCTCGGTGCGATCGGCTCGGCAGGAACCAGCAACCCCGCCGACCGGCTCGGCGCGGCCGCGTGCTCCACCGCGAGCACCGCCACGTCGTCGTCAGTGGTGCCCGGCACCGCCGCACTGGCCACCGCGCAGAGGTTGCGTGGATCGCTGGTGCTGGTCTCGGCGACGGCTGCGGCCAGAGCGGAAATCCCGATGCCGAGATCCTGACCGCGTCGTTCCACCACGCCGTCGCTGAACATCAGCAGCGTGTCGCCGGGGCGCAGCTCGACCCGGGTCGGCCGCCGCCGCCCGGCCAGACCAAGCGGCGGCCCGGGCGGCACCGGGACGAACTCGGCGTTCGCCGTGGTCGACGACCAGCGTCGGATCAGCGGAGCGGGATGACCAGCGCTGGCCACCGTCAACCCGCCGGTCGCCGGATCCAGCACCCCGTACAGCACGGTCACGAACAGCTCCTCGTTCCGGCTCTCCGCGCCCAGGCTGTGCACCAGCCGGTCCAGCCCGTTCAGCACCGCCGTCGGCTCCGGTTCGGCCAGCGCGAGCCCGCGCAGCGCGGCCCGGACCTGGCCCATCAGCGCCGCTGCCCGCACATCGTGCCCGACGACATCGCCGAGCACCACGGCCAGCCCACCATCGGGCAGCCGGAACGCGTCGTAGAAGTCCCCGCCGGCCGAATTGCCGTCCACCCCCGGGTCGTAGCGTGCGGCCAACCGCAGCAGCGGCAGATCCGGCAGTTGCTCCGGCAGCATGCTGCGCTGCAGCAGTTGAGCCGTACCATGCTGGGTCTCGAACCGCCGGGCCCGTTCGGCCGCCTGAGTGACCAGTTCGGCGACCGCCGAAAGCAGCGCCCGTTCGGCCGGCGCCCACGAATGTGGCTCGCGGTACCCGAAGGTGATCCCACCGCGGAGCGATCCGGCCCGCAGCGGCAGGGCGGCGAGCGCCGTCACCAGCTCGTCGTGCCGGTCCGTGGCGTACCGGGCGAGCGGCCGGCCCTCCCCGGCGAACCGGGGGACACCGGTGCCGGCGACGGTGGCCAACGGGGTGGGAGCGTCCCGGGGGATCCGGCGCCACACCGGCGGCAGTCGCTCGTCGGCTTCGTCGAGCAGTTCACCGCGGACCCGGCGGACCACCCGCCATCCGCCGCCGTCGTCGATGCCGAGCGCCACCTGGTCGACGTCGAGCGAGGCCAGTCCGTACCGCAGCGCGACCCGGGCGACGTCGTCGAGGGTGAGCGTGCCGGCCAACGCCGAGGTCAGCTCGCTGAGGCTCTGCAGCCGGTGGGTGATGGTGCCGGTCTCGGTCGCGACCGAGAGCATTCCGACGATCCGCCCGTCGCTGTCCCGCACCGCGGAGTAGCCACGGGTAAAGGCCGTGCCGCCGAACGGGCCTGACTCGCCGGTGCCGAACGGCGCCACGGCCTCCGACTCGAGAAACGGCTCGCCGGTGCGGTAGACCCGTTCGACCACGTCGCCGACGCCCGGCCGGTGCCACGCGTCGGCGAACACCGCAGCCGCAGGCTGGGCGAACGCCTCAGGGTGCTTGGCGCCGAGCAGCTCCGCGTAGGCGTCGTTGTAGATCATCAGAAAGTTGTCGCTGTAGACCAGGGCCATCGGCACCGGTGAAGCGAGCACCAGCTCGACCGCTGCCCGTACCGCCGGATCCCAACCACTCAGCGGACCGAGCGGCGTGCCCGCCCAGTCGTGCCGGTCGACGAGCCCGGCCGGTACGACGCTGTCCGAGGTGGCGCCGGCCGGTACGGCGCTGTCCGGGTTGGTGCCGGCCGGGGTGGCTGACCGCGCAGTCGGCACCCCCGACGGGGTGTCCCGGGTCTGCCCGGCGGTGCCTGCCATGGGTGGCAGCCTATCCGGGGGCTGCCGTCGGCGGGTGGCGTGGACCGGCGCTAGGTGGGTATGCGGGCCGGCGGTAGGCGATGCAGCGCGTCCGTACGACAACGAGGCGACGCATCGGTAGATGAGCCGGAAAGGGGGGACCGGATGTCCTCGACGTACGCGTCGGCGCAGGTCGACATCGGCAACGCGCTGACTGACATGTGGCGGTCCGTGATACTTTTTGTGCCCCGGGCTATCGCGTTCATCGCGATTCTGGTGGTCGGATGGTTGATCGCACGGGCAGTGTTGAAGGGCGTCGACAAGGCGCTCGAACGGGTCGGGTTCGACCGGGCGGTGGAGCGCGGCGGCATCGGCAAGGCCTTGGAACGGACCCGGTACGACGCCAGCGACATCCTGGCCCGGTTGGCGTACTACGCGGTGCTGCTGTTCACCCTGCAGTTCGCGTTCGGAGTCTGGGGACCGAATCCGATCAGCGACCTGATCAGCGCGGTCGTGGCGTGGCTGCCGCGGGCGTTCGTCGCCATCGTCATCGTGGTCGTCGCCGCTGCGATCGCAACCGCGGTACGTGACCTGGTGTCGGGTGCGCTCGGTGGGCTCTCCTACGGCCGCCTGCTGGCCACCGCCGCGTCGGTGTTCATCGTCGCGCTCGGCGTCATCGCCGCGCTGAACCAGGTCGGCATCGCCACCACGGTCACCACCCCGGTGCTGATCGCGGTGCTTGCCACCATCGCTGGCGTGCTGATCGTCGGGGTCGGCGGTGGCCTGGTCCGACCCATGCAGCAACGGTGGGAGGGCTGGCTCACCCGGATGGCGGAGGAATCGCAGGCGGTGCGGGACAGTGCCAAGGCGTACCAGGCCGGCCGGGACGACGCCGGTGACCGGATGAACGAACCGACGCAGGTGATCCCGCAGACCCAGCAGGCGCCGGCGATGTCCGGTGGTCGTGAGGCAGCCAGCGGCCGGGGCACGGCCGGGCCGGGCGCCAACCGGCCGGGGGCATGACCGGACCGGGCGGGACTTCCCGCGGCTGATCCGTCCGGGCGGGTCGAGGAAGCCGCCAGTACAGGGCCGGGGTCAGCGCGGGGCCGCGCCGCTGATCCCGGCCAGCTGGCAGACGGCGACCAGCCGCAACGTCACCCAGTCGGCCGTCACCCAGTCGGCCGTCACCCACTGGGCGGTCGGCCCGACTACCGGGGGGCGCCAGCCGGCCTCGGTGGCCGCGTCGCGTACCCCGTCGGCGTACCGGGCCAATGTCACCGGGCTGAGTGGACGTAGATCCGCGAAAAGCCGGTCCCGGACCGCAGCGGCGTGCTGATCCAGCTCGGCCAGCAGGCCGGGCAGGACTGCGGCGGCGGCCAGGCCGGCCGCACCGAGCGAGGCGTGCAGATCGGCCAACGAGGTCTGCGCCGCCCTTCGGGCGGCCGGGGCGGCCAGCAGGCCGTGCGGGGCAGCGGGAAACGGACTCATGAACTGTGCCCGCCCGGCTACTCGACGCGTCGGTTGTCGGCCGGGGCCGGGCGGTGGCGGGACGCGTCGTCGGCGATGATCACCGTGGCGACCATCAGCGCCACGCAGACGCTGAACAACCAGGAGCCGTCCGGCAGCAGGTAGGCGGAGACCGGCGCCTGGATCGCGGTCAGCAGGAAGCCGAGCCAGGCCCAGCGTCGCTGGCTCGGAGTGAGGAATCCGGGGGCGGTGGGGCGCATCCGAAAAGTCTCGCTCGGATGATCCCCACCGCCGTCAGCCGATCGGCCGGGGATGGCTGACCGATGCGTCAGCGACCGGACTGGCGACCGACTGGCGAGATCAGTGCGGGCCGGTCCGGCCGGTGGTCGAGGGCCGGTACGGCCGCTCAGGGTCGGTCATCGCCGGTCCGCCGGGGCGGCCGCCGGTACGGTCGACCGCCTCTGCGCCGTGGCCGAACTCCTCCTCGGCCGCGGCGTCGTTGCCGGTCATGTCGTCGACCTCACCGTCGCCCGCTGGTGCGGCGACGGCCCGTTCCAGCTCGTGGACCGGCAGCCGGTCCTCGTCGCGCCAAACGTCGTCCTCGGAATCAGTCATGCCGGTCGGGTTACCCGGCCGGGCTGCCGACAAACGCGGCTGGGGCGGGCGGGCCGGTTTCGGCCCGCCCGCCCCAGCCGTCAGACCCACCGACCGGCCGGCTCGGGAGGATTCACCGTCGGCCGGTGGGCGCTGTTCTAGGTCGGGTAGTCGGTCGAACTGTCACGGCTGCGGTCGAGGAACCTCGCCACGCCAGGCGCCGGTCTCCACGCCGTGCCGGCTTTCAATGAAATCCTTGAAGCGCTTCATGTCGCCCTTCACTCGGCGGTCAACGATGCCAAGCTTGTCGCCGGCCTGCTCCGCGATCCCCTCCGGGTCGAACTCCATCTGTGCGGTGACCCGGGTGTGGCTGTCGTCCAGTCGGTGGAACGTGATCACACCGGCCTGTTTCACCCCACCGGTCGCGGTCCAGGCAACCCGCTCGTCGGGAATCTGCTCGGTGATCTTCGCGTCGAACTCACGCGACACCCCGGCAATTTCGGTCGTCCAGCGCGTCAAGGTCTCCGACACCTGGGTCACCTCGGAGACGCCCTCCATGAACTGGGGGAACTCCTCGAACTGCGTCCACTGGTTGTACGCGGCGCGTACCGGCACCGCGACGTCAACGTACTCGGTCACTGCTCCCATGTGAGTCCCTCCTCTACTTCCGCCGGGCCGCAGGCGGCGCGGTCACCAGCGGGTCGTCTCGTTGGCATGGCCCAGCTCGGCCCACACCTCGGACACCGTCTGGAACGTGCGACCCGGCGGCAACTGATCGATCTCGTCGAGTACGTCGTCGGGTGCCTCGTTCTCCAGCGCGCTGTCGCGCAGCATGCTGCGGTCCCCGGGCAGCGCCGAGAGGTTGATGTAGCGGCCTAATCTGCTCCGCTGCTCGACCTCCTCGCTGGTCATGCCCTGCGGCGTGCCGGAGCGGTTGTCGCCGGCCGGAACCGCAGCCGGCTCCGGCTGGTCCTCGCCCGGGGGCTCCGCCTCGTGCCACTCCTCGGCCCGGCCTCCGGTGGTGCCCTGCGTGGTCCCACGGGTGTCGTGGGCCATGCTGTCGTCCACCCGAGGACTGTGCTTACTGTTGCCGCGTTCCATAGCTGTTCGACTACCCGTGACCGGCGTGGCTAAACCGGCGTCCGTGGCGGCAGCACCGGGTCGGCCGGCTCCGACTCACCGGCCTGGGCAGCCCGGCCACGCTGCACCGCCGCGTTGATCTCGACGCCCAGCATCACCGCCAGGTTGGTCAGGTAGAGCCAGACCAGGAACGCGATCACCGCGCCGAGGCTGCCATAGGTCACGTCGTATGAACCGAAGTACGCGACGTAGGTGCCGAACCCGGCCGAGGCCACCGCCGCCAGCAGCAGGGTCACCGCGCCGCCGACGGCCAGCCAGCGGAGCTTCGGCTGGCGGACGTTAGGAGCGAACCAGTACAGAAGGGACAAGAGTGTCGTGACGATGGTGATCAGCACCGGCCATTTGAGCAGGCTCCAGGCGGTACGCGGGGCTTGGCCAAGGCCGAGGCGGTCACCGAGCGCGTCGGTGACCGGGCCGCTGACAATCAGCATCACGGCGACCAGCGCGAGCAGCACCAGTCCGGCGGCGGTCAGCCCGAGCTGCTGCGGCTGCAACCGGTAGAAGGGGCGACCTTCGGCCACCCCGTAGATGGCGTTGGCAGCTCGGGTGAACGCCCGTACGTAGCCCGAGGCCGACCACAGCGCGGCCACCAGACCGAAGCTGAGCAGCACACCGGCGGAACTGCGCTGGTCGACCACCCCGTCGATGATGTCGACGAAACCCTCGTCGCCCACCACCGCCCCGGCCCCGAGCTCCTCGGCCAGGCCGACCACGGTGTCCACCGTGCGTTCACCGTCGGAGACCAGACCGACCAGCGCGACGACCACGATCAACGAGGGGAACAACGCGAGAACTCCGTAGTAGGTCAACGCGGCGGCCCAGTCCACGCAGTTGTCCCGGGCGAACCGGCGTCCACTGCCGACCAGCGCGGCGCGCCACGTCGTCAACCGGAGATCACGCAACCGCGTCGGCCGTACCGGACCGCTCACCAGCGGCCGTCCAGTCCACTCGGAGCCTGCAGATGCAGCACCTTGACGACGGTCATCTCGTCGAGCAGTTCCGGTCCGAATCCGAGGCCCTCCCCGCTGCTGCGGCGGGGGTGCGCGGCACCGCCCGGTGCTCCGCCGAACACGGAGTTGATCTTCACGGTGCCCACCGGCAGCGCACGCCAGGCCCGCTGCGCGTGGCCCATGGAACGGGTCAGCACAGTCGCCGACAGACCGTACGGCGAAGCCGCCGCCCGGGACAGCGCCTCGTCGAACGACCCCACCGTCATCACCGGGGCGACCGGGCCGAACGTCTCCTGCCGCATCACCGCCATGTCGTCGGTGCACCCGGTCAGCACCGTCGGCGGGTAGAAGGCACCGGGCCCGTCCGGGATCCGGCCGCCGCACCGCACCGTCGCCCCGGCCGCCAGCGCCGCCGAGACCTGGGCGTGCACCCGGTCGCGGTGTCGGCGGTCCACCAACGGACCCAGCTCGGTGTACGGATCACGGGCCGGCCCCAATCGCATCCCCGAGCAGTGTCCGGTGAGCGCTTCGACGAACGGCTCCGCCACCGTGCTGTGGACATAGACTCGCTCCACGCTGACACACACCTGACCCGAGTTGGCCAACGCGCCGGACGCCGCCTGTTGCGCGGCCCACCGCGGATCGACGCCCTCATCGACGATCAGCGCGTCGCTGCCGCCGTTCTCCCGTAGCACCTTGGCCCCGGTGCGGGCGCACGCCTCGGCGATCGCCCGGCCGGCCTCAGAGGACCCGACGTGGGCGACCAGGTCCAACCCGTCGGAGGCGGCGATCCGGGCGCCGATGCTGCCGTCGCCGGTCAGCAGGGCGAAGACCCCGTCGGGAACCTCATCGGCGACCATCCGGGCGAGCAGCGCGCCGGTCGCCGGGCAGCGTTCACTCGGCTTGTGCACCACCGTGTTGCCGGTGACCAGCGCCGCGCCGAGCAGCCCGCAAGCCACCGCCACCGGGTCGTTCCACGGTGTCAGCACCGCCACCACCCCACGCGGCACGTACGCCATCAGATCCAGGGCGGCCGGGTCGCCGGCCAACGCCCGACCCCGGTGCACCGGACCCAGTTCGGCGTACTGCCGCAGGGTCGCCACGCCGGCGGCGATCCCGGCTCGTGCCCCGGCCAACGGCTTGCCCATCTCCGCGCTCTGCGCCTCGGCCACCTGGTCGGTGGCACTGGCCAGAGCGTCCGCGATTCGCCGCAGCGCGGCGGCCCGTTCCGTCGCCGGTGTCGCAGCCCACCCCGGTGCCGCCTCCCGGGCCGACTTCACCGCCGTGCCGATGTTCGCCTCGGTGGCGACCGGACTGCGGCTGACCGGGGTGCCCTCGGACGGGTCCTCGACAACGATCTCGGCACCGTCGCCGAACCGCCCCCACACGCCCTCGATGAACTGCTCCACGTCGTACATCCGGCAGTCGTTCCCGAAGGCCGCGTCGGTAAACGTTTGGCCGCGCCCGGCCGGGGTAGTCGCGCGGAGATGGCAGACACGGATGTGGAGACGGCAGACGCGGTCGTTATCGGTGCCGGACACAACGGCCTGGTCGCCGCCAACCTGCTCGCCGACGCCGGTTGGGACGTGCTGGTGCTGGAGGCGACCGGGGCGCCGGGCGGCGCGGTCAGCTCCGCCGAGGTGACCGCCCCCGGCTACCTCAGCGACCTGTACAGCTCGTTCTATCCGCTCGGGTTCGCTTCGCCGGTGCTGCGGGAGCTGCGGCTGGCCGAGTTCGGGCTGCGCTGGCGGCACGCCCCGGACGTCTTCGCTCACCTGCTGCCGGACGACCGGGCTGCGGTGGTCAACCTGGACCCCCGGCGGACCGCCGAGTCGCTGGAGGCATTCGCCGACGGCGACGGCGAACGCTGGCTGTCGGCGTACGCCGAGTGGCGGGCCGTGTCGGCACCGTTGATCGACGCGCTGTTCACCCCGTTTCCGCCGGTGCGGGCCGGCGTCGAGCTGCTGCGCCGGCTCCGGAGCGCCGGATCGCTGCGGCTGGCCCGGCGCCTGTTACTGCCGGTCCGCCAGCTCGGCCGGGAGACCTTCGCCGGTGCCGGCGGTCCGGCGCTGCTCGCCGGTTGCGCGCTGCACACCGATCTGGCCCCCGACGATGTCGCGTCCGGCGTGTACGGCTGGCTGCTGACCATGCTCGGTCAGGAGATCGGCTGGCCGGTGCCGGCGGGCGGCGCGCAACGGATTACCGACGCGCTGGTCGGCCGGTTGCGTTCCCGGGGCGGGCGGTTGGTCACCGGCGCCGCCGCCGGCCGGGTGCTGATCGCCCGCAGCCGGGCGGTCGGCGTGCGTACCGTCGACGGCCGGCTGTGGCAGGCCCGGCGGGCGGTGCTCGCCGACGTTCCCGCTCCGGCGCTGCTGCTCGACCTGGTCGGCGACCAGTGGCTGCCCACCAGGATGGTTGACGACCTGCGCCGGTTCCGGTGGGATGGCTCGACGGTGAAGGTCGACTGGGCGCTCGCCGGCCCGATGCCGTGGCGCAACCCGGCGGTCGCCGGGGCCGGCACCGTGCACCTCGGGGCCGACTTGGACGGCCTGACCCGGTACGCCGCCGCGCTGG
Organism: Micromonospora sp. LOL_014; assembly: GCF_048060245.1. Classification (NCBI taxonomy): domain Bacteria; kingdom Bacillati; phylum Actinomycetota; class Actinomycetes; order Micromonosporales; family Micromonosporaceae; genus Micromonospora; species Micromonospora sp. LOL_014. Next base: position 41,214 of record NZ_JBHMIP010000037.1, on the reverse strand, counting down.
CCTGCGACGAAATGCCCCGCGACCCGTTCCTGCTGCTTGGTCAGCTCACCACCGCCGACCCGCAGCGGTCACCGGCGGGCACCGAGTCGCTGTGGGCGTACACGCACCTGCCGCACCGCACCACGTGGCACGCCGAGGAAATTCTCGAACACGTCGCGCGGATGGAGGCGGTGCTGCACCGGCAGGCACCGGGGTTCGGTGCCCTGGTCCGGGCCCGTCACGTTGCCGGTCCGGTGGACCTGCAGGAGCAGAACCCGAGTCTGGTCGGGGGAGCGGTCGGGGGCGGCACCTCGGCGGCGTACCAGCAACTGTTCTTCCGGCCGGTGCCCGGCCTGGGCCGCGCGGACACCCCGGTCGACCGGCTCTTTCTCGCCTCGGCGTCGGCGCACCCCGGCGGCGGGGTGCACGGCGCGCCCGGGTCGAACGCCGCGCGGGCCGCGCTGGCCCGCGACCGCGCGGTGACCGGGCGGATGTACGGGGCTGTGGTGTCGGCGGCGCAGCGCGCGGTCTACCGCTGAGCCGGTGGCCGAATCGAGTGGCCGACCGGTCAGTCGATGACCATCCGGGCGCGGATGGCGGATGCCGTGCAGTTGCAGCCGGTTGCAAGGTGACCGCACCGAGCTGGGTTCTTATCAACCGCCACCTCCTGGTTGGGCGCGACGGGCGCCGCCGCCCCATGATCGTCGTCTGCGATCGATGAAGGCGGGCTGTGTCCCCCTTGTGTGCCACGCCGCCGGTTCGACGGCGGCGACCGGCGGCCCAACGGGCGGCGGTGGTGTCAGACAGTCACGCCGCCCGCCCGACCGGTCGACGGACCGCTGCCCGCAGCCGGGCCGGCCCGTTGCCGACCATCGCCCGAGCGGTGCCGAGCACGGCGGCCAGGACCGCGGCGGTGGCGGTCTGCTTGTGCGTCACGGCCCACAGTGCCAGCGACCGCCGACGTGCCTGGTCGTCGAAGGCGCCGTGCGCGCCATGATCGACCTCGGCATCGGCCGGGGCGTCCACGTTGTCCCGCCAGCGGGCCCGGTCGATGACCTCGTCGGTCTGTTGGGAGTCGAAGCCGACCTGCCGGATCGCAAGTAGCCGGTCGAGCAGCCCGGGGGCGATGACGTCGGCGAGCCGAGCCCGTAGGGTGGGGCCACCGACGTTGACCTCCCGCTTGCCGTTGTCGGCGGCCCAGCAGATCGCCGCCGCGGCCACCTCAGGTTGGAAGATCGGCGGTACCGGTTGCGGGTGTCGGGGCAGGTGGGTGCGCACCCAGGAGAACTGCGGCGTGTTCACCGCCGGCAGCTGAACCATCGACAGCTTGATCTCGGGGCTGGCCTGGAGCAACTCGGCCCGTAGCGAGTCGTTGAATCCCTGGATGGCGTGCTTGCTGGCGCAGTACGCCGACTGCAGCGGGATGCCTCGGTACGCCAGCGCCGACCCGACCTGCACGATCGTGCCGATTCCGGCCGGGCGCATCTGCCGCAGCGCAGCCAGCGTGCCGTGCACCGTGCCGAGGTAGTTGACCTCGGTGACCCGTCGGAACTCGTCGGCGCTGATCTCCCAGGTCGGGGCGAAGACCGACACCATCGCGTTGTTGATCCACACGTCCAGGCCGCCGTTGCGTCGGTGCAGGTCGTCGGCGGCCTCGTCGACCGCTGCGGCGTCGGCGACGTCCACCTGGTACGTGGCCACCGCCTCGGCGCCCAGCTCACGGCACTGTGCGGCGGCTGCGGCCAGGCCGGCCGCTCCTCGGGCGAGCAACCCGAGCCGGGCGCCGCGGCGCGCGTACCGCTGGGCGGTGGCGCGTCCGATGCCGGCGCTCGCGCCAGTGATCATCACGGTCTGACTCATCCCGTTCACCTCCCTGCGGGTGCCGTCCGGCACCCGTCCACTGACCTGCCCAGGCAGGGCCTGCCCTGACCGGGCACTGTTGCCGTGGACCCGTCCGTCGGGCCCAGGCTGTGGCGTGCCGGCGTCACCCGACGGTCTGCCGGGTGGCGATGTCGGACAGCCGGCGCAGCGTCTCCCGGTTGCGGTGGTGCAGGACCAGATCGTCGAGCTTCGTACGGATCCAACGCAGCGGCCCTCCGGTGAACGACTCGGCGATGGTGACCCGGGTGCCGTTGCCCGGGGTCGGTGCGAGCCGGAACACGATCGTCGCCTCGCCGAGCGGCCACAGCCCGGCCCGTAACGTCAGTTCGTCACCCGGCTGGCAGGAGATCACCGTGGAGGTGTCGGACAACGACAGCGGCCAGGGACCGGCCGTGTGGTGCAGCCGGGCCCCGGACTGCGGCCAGTGCTCGTCGACGTCGCGGATGTGCACGGTGCCGACCACCCAGTCGCTGTACGACCAGCCGTTCGCCAGCACGGCGAACACCTGGTCCGGCGGGGCGGGGATCACCCGCTGCACGACAGCCACGATCAGCCGGGTACCCCGCGGGCGGCACGCTAACCCGGCCACCGGCGAAATGGTGCGGACCGGACGAACGCCGTGGTTGGTTTACTCGCCCCGCACCCGGGAAACGGAGCCAGGTGCGAAGCGAACTGATCAGTCGGGGCTGCGGGCTGTTCGACGCGGTGCTCTTCGACCGTGACGGGACGCTCGTGCACGACGTGCCGTACAACGGCGACCCGGACCTGGTCCGCCCGGTACGCGGTGCCCGCGCCGCGCTTGACCGGCTCCGCGCCGCCGGTCTGCGGCTCGGTGTCGTCACCAACCAGTCCGGCCTGGCCCGCGGCCACTTCACCGCGCACGACATGCGTCGGGTGCACGACCGGATCGAGGAACTCCTCGGCCCGTTCGACACCTGGCAGATCTGCCCGCACGATGACGGCGACGGCTGCCGGTGCCGCAAACCGGCACCGGGCATGGTCCTGGCCGCCGCCCGGGAACTGGGCACCACCGCCGGGCGGTGCGCCGTGGTCGGCGACATCGGCCGGGACATCGTCGCCGCCGGCGCCGCCGGCGCGACCGGAATTCTGGTACCCACCGCGACGACCCGACCGCAGGAGACGGCCGCCGCTCCCGCCGTCGCTGGTGACCTGGCCGGCGCCGCCGATCTCATCCTGCGTCGGCACCGGGCGACCGCCCCCGGCGGACCCGGCCCGCGCGGCGGCCGGGTCCTGGTCGTGCGCTCCGACTCGGTCGGCGACGTACTGGTCACCGGGCCGGCGATCCGCGCCGTGGCGGCCGGGGCAGACGAGGTGGTCATGCTCTGCGGTCCGCGGGGCCGGGCCGCCGCCGAACTGCTGCCCGGTGTCGGCGAGCTGATCGAGTGGCCGCTGCCGTGGATCGACCCGGATCCCGGTCCGGTGGACCCGGCCGACCTGACCCGGTTGACGAACCGGCTCGCCGAGGTCGGCGCCGACGAGGCGATCATCTTCACCTCCTTCCACCAGTCGCCGCTGCCGCTGGCGCTGCTCCTGCGGCAGGCCGGGGTGGACCGGATCGCGGCGATCAGTGACGACTACCCCGGCTCGCTGCTCGACGTGCGCCACCGGGTGCCGCCGGGCGTACCGGAGCCGGAACGGGCGTTGTCGCTGGCCGCCGCCGCCGGGTTCGCGCTGCCCGGCGACGACGAACCGGTGCTGCGGCTACGCCCGGGCTGTCTGCGGCCGGCCGCCGGGCCCGCACCACAGGAGCCCGGCTCGGGTGTGCGTCACCGGATGCCGGAGCCGGACCGGGCCGGACCACCGGGCTATGTCGTCGTGCACCCGGGATCCTCCGTCGAGTCCCGCGCCTGCCCGCCGGAGCGGTGTGCCGCGTTCGTCGACGCGCTGCACGCCGCCGGGCACCGGGTGGTGGTCACCGGCGGACCCGGGGAGCAGGCGTTGAGCCGCCGGGTGGCCGGTCGGTCCGGTGTCGACCTCGGTGGTCAGACCTCGCTGGCCCGGCTCGCCGCGATCATCGCGCAGGCCGGCGCGCTGGTCGTCGGCAACAGCGGGCCCGCGCACCTCGCGGCGGCGGTCGGCACCCCGGTGGTCAGCCTGTTCGCGCCGACGGTGCCGTTCGGCCAGTGGGGCCCCTACCGGGTGCCCTGGGTCCGGCTCGGCGACCCGGTCGCCGGCTGCCGCAACACCCGGGCCGCCCGGTGCCCGGTGCCCGGCCATCCGTGTCTGTCGACGGTATCCCCGGACAGCGTCGTCGAGGCCGTCGAACTGATCTGCGGGACGGCCGGATGAACATTTTCCTTTGGCACGTCCACGGATCGTGGACCACCGCGTTCGTCCACGGCAAGCACCACTACCTGGTGCCGGTCACCCCGGACCGGGGGCCGTACGGGCTGGGCCGGGCGCGCACCTACCCGTGGCCGGACGGCGTCACCGAGATCCGCCCCGGGCAGCTCGCCGCCGCCGAGGTCGACCTGGTGATCCTGCAACGCCCCGAGGAGCTCGATCTGGCCACCAGCTGGCTCGGCCGTACCGTTGGCCGGGACGTGCCGGTGGTCTACGTGGAGCACAACACGCCAAAGGGTGACGTGCCGACCAGCCGGCATCCGATGGCCGACCGTGACGACCTCACCGTGGTCCACGTCACCCACTTCAACGACCTGTTCTGGGACACCGGCGGCACCCGGACCCGGGTGATCGAGCACGGCATCGTCGCCCCGGCCGCCCGCTACAGCGGCGAACTCGACCGGCTCGCTGTGGTCACCAATGAGCCGGTACGCCGCCGACGGGTCACCGGCACCGACCTGATGCCCCGGTTCGCCGGGGTCGCCCCGCTGGACGTGTACGGGATGGGAGTCGCCGGGTTGCCCGAGGTTCTCGGCGGGCTGGCCGCCGGGCAGTTGGCCGTCCACGACGACGTGCCGCAGTCGGCGATGCACGCCGAGGTGGCCCGCCGCCGCGCGTACCTGCACCTGTGCCGGTGGACCTCACTCGGCCTGAGCCTGATCGAGGCGATGGCGATGGGTATGCCGGTGGTCGTTCTCGGCACCACCGAGGCGGTCGCCGCGGTACCGCCGTCGGCCGGGGTGCTCGCCACCCGAGTGCAGACCCTGGTCGACGCCGCCCAGTGGCTGATCGACGAGCCGGACGCGGCCCGCCGGCTCGGCGACGGCGCGCGGCGCGCGGCGCAGGACCGATACGGACTGGACCGGTTCCTCGCGGACTGGGACGAGCTGCTGGAGGAGGCGCTATGCGCATCGCGATGATCTCGGAGCACGCCAGCCCGCTCGCCGCGCTCGGCGGGGTGGACGCCGGCGGCCAGAACACGCACGTCGCGGAGCTGTCCACCGCGCTCGCCGCCGACGGCCACGAGGTCCGGGTGTTCACCCGCCGGGACGCTGTGGACCTGCCGGAACTGGTGCAGTTGGACAACGGGGTTGCGGTGGTGCACGTGCCGGCCGGCCCGGCCGAGCACATCGCCAAGGACGACCTGCTTCCGCACATGGCGCCGTTCAGCCGGTGGCTGGCCGGACAGTGGAGCCACGACTGGACCCCGGCGGTCGCGCACGCGCACTTCTGGATGAGCGGCCTCGCCGCCGTGCACGCCGGCCGGCTGACCGGGGTGCCGGTGGTGCAGACCTACCATGCGCTGGGCACGGTCAAGCGTCGCCACCAGGGCGCGATGGACACCAGTCCGCCCCGCCGCATCGGCTACGAGCGGGCGTTGGGCCGCAGCGTCGACCGGGTGGTTGCGCAGTCCCAGGACGAGGTCGCCGAGCTGATCAGGATGGGGGTGCCCCGGGGCCGCCTCTCGGTGGTGCCGTCCGGCGTCAACGAGCAGACCTTCGCCCCCGACGGACCGGCCGTGCCGCGCGACGAGGGCCGGCTGCGGGTGCTGACCGTTGGCCGGCTGGTCGCCCGCAAGGGTTTCCAGGACGTCGTACGGGCCATGCAACTCGTACCGAACGCGGAGTGCGTCGTCGTGGGTGGTCCGCCGGCCGCCGAGTTGGACACCGACCCGCAGGCCCGGCAGTTGCGCCAGCTGGCCGAGTCGTGCGGGGTGGGTGACCGGGTCCGGCTGGTCGGCGGGGTGCCTCGGGAACGGATGCCGTCCTGGTACCGGTCGGCCGACGTGCTGGTCGCCGCCCCGTGGTACGAGCCGTTCGGGCTCACCCCGTTGGAGGCGATGGCCTGCGGCGTGCCGGTGGTCGGCACCGCCGTGGGCGGGCTGACCGACACCGTCGTCGACGGCCTCACCGGCGATCTGGTGCCGCCCCGGGATCCACGGGCGCTAGGTATGGCACTGCGCCGGTTGCTCAACGACCGGGTCCGGCGGTTCGCCTACGCCACCGCCGCGCTGGACCGGGCGCGGCAGTGCTATTCGTGGCAGCGCGCCGCGGCGCAGCTGACCGCGATCTACGGCACGGTCAGCGGGGTGCGGCAGCCGAGCCGGGTGGTGGCCTGAGATGCCCGACGTGAACTCGCTCATCGACACCCACCTCGCCGGGCTGGCTGAGGCGCTGTTGCCGTACCGCCAGGTGGCCACCCGGCTGGGTCGCTGGGGTGCCGAGCTGGCCTGGACGCTCGGTCACGGTGGCCGGCTGCTGATCGCCGGCAACGGCGGTAGCGCCGCCGAGGCTCAGCACCTCGCCGCCGAGCTGGTCGGCAAGCTGCGTGACGACCGGACGCCGCTGTCCGCGATCGCGTTGACCGCCGAGACCTCCTCGCTCACCGCGATCAGCAACGACTTCGGCTTCGACGAGGTCTTCGCCCGGCAGGTACGGGCCCACGGCCGCCCCGGCGACATCCTGCTGCTGCTGTCCACGAGTGGACGGAGCGGCAACCTGCTCGCCGCGGCCCGGGCTGGCCGTGACGTCGGGCTGCGCTGCTGGGCGTGCACCGGTCCGGTGCCGAACCCGCTGGCCGAGGCGTGCGCCGAGGTGCTGGCGGTGCCGGCGGCCGATCCGCAGGTGGTGCAGGAGCTGCATCTGGTTACCGCGCACCTGCTGTGCGGCTACGTCGACCAGACACTGCCCGGCGTGCTCGGTCTCGCCGGCACGGTCGACGTCCCCGCCGGTGCGTCCCCGGCGCCCGCCGTGACGGCCGGTCTACCGGTGGACGTCCGCGGCGGTGTCCGGTGACCGCCGGCCCGATCGTGGTGGTCGGCGACACCCTGCTCGACCGGGACGTCGACGGTGCGGTGACCCGGGTCTGCCCGGACGCCGCCGCGCCGGTGCTCGACGAGCGGTACGTCACCGACCGGCCCGGTGGCGCCGGGCTGGCTGCGGCGCTCGCCGCCGGGCAGGGACACCCGGTCGTGCTGGTCAGCGCGCTCGCCGCCGACCCGGCCGGTTGTCGGCTCGCGGCGCTGCTCGCTGCGGCCGGCGTGGACCTGCATCCGCTGCCGTTGGGTGGCGCGACCGCCGAGAAGATCCGGCTGCGGACCCGGGGCCAGGTGCTGCTGCGGCTGGACCGGGGCGGGGACGGCCGGGTGCGCGGCGATCTGCCGCCGGCCACCGCCGAGGTGCTCGCGGCGGCTGCGGCGGTGGTGGTCAGCGACTACGGCCGGGGAGTGGCGCGGCTGCCGGGCCTGCGGGCGGCGCTGGCGGCGACCGGCGCACCGGTGGTGTGGGACCCGCACCCGCGCGGCCCGGCGGCGGTCGCCGGTGCCCGGCTGATCACCCCCAACGAGGCCGAGGTCCGCCAGTTGACCGGGCAGCCGGTCGGGGACACCCGGGTGGCCACTGCCGCACGGGGCGCCGACGAACTGCGGCGCCGCTGGCGGGCCGGGGCGGTCGCGGTGACGATGGGATGCGACGGCGCGCTGTTGTGCCACGCCGGGAGCGTGCCGCTGATGGTGCCGACGCCGATCAACACCGACGGGGACACCTGCGGCGCGGGGGACCGGTTCGCCACCGCCGCCGCGACGGCGCTGGCCGCCGGAGCCGTGGTGTCCGAGGCGGTCCAGGCGGCGGTCGCCGAGGCGTCCCGGTACGTCGCCGACGGCGGTACGGCCGGGCTGCGGCGGCTACTGGCCGGGTCCGACCAGGTCGCGGTGCCGGTGGAGACCGGGGCACTGGATGCGGCGTCCGCGGAGCAGGTCGGTCCGCGCGCCGCCGGGGCGCTGGCCGACCGGGTACGGTCCGCCGGGGGCACCGTGGTGGCCACCGGCGGCTGCTTCGACCTGCTGCACGCCGGGCACGTGTCGGCGCTGCAGGCCGCCCGGCAGCTGGGTGACTGCCTGATTGTCTGCGTCAACTCCGACGCCAGCGTGGCCCGACTGAAGGGGCCGCAGCGGCCGGTGGTCGGCGAGCGTGACCGGGCCCGGCTGCTCGTGGCGTTGGGCTGCGTGGACGCGGTGGTCGTCTTCGATGAGGACACCCCGCACGCGGTGCTCAGCTGGCTGCGGCCGGACATCTGGGTCAAAGGTGGCGACTACGCCGGTGGCGGCACCGCCGAGCCGGACCTGCCCGAGGCCGAAGTGGTACGCCGGTGGGGCGGGCAGACGGCGGTTGTGCCGTACCTCGACGGACGCTCCACCACCGGCATGATCGCCGCCGCCCGTGCCGGGCGGCCCGTTCCGTCGACCACCACTGTGGAGGACTGATCGTGACGAACCATCCCGGCAGCCCGGCGGTGCTGGTCACCGGCGGCGCGAGCGGTCTCGGGGCAGCCGTCGTCGACCTGCTGGCCGAGTCCGGCTACCGGCCGTGCGTCATCGACCGGCAGCCGCCGGCGGACGGGGTGCCCTGGCTCGACTGCGACCTGGCCGACACCCGGGCCGCCGAGGCCGCCACCCACCGGCTCGCCGAGCAGACCGGCGGGCTGAGCGCGGTGGTCACCGCGGCGGGGATGGACGTGCCGGGCCGTCTCGCCGACACCCCCGCGCAGGTGTGGGAACGGGTCGTCACGGTCGACCTGCTGGCCACCGCGGCGGTGATCCGGGCGGCGCTGCCCTGGCTGACCTCGGCCGGCGGTTCGGTGGTGACGATCGCCTCCACCCTGGGAGTGAAGGCGGTCGGTGACGCCACCGCGTACTGCGCGGCCAAGTTCGGGGTGGTCGGGTTCACCCGGGCGTTGGCGGCCGAACTCGCCGGCACCGTCGGCGTTACCCTGCTGGTGCCCGGCGGGATGCGGACCGCCTTCTTCGGCGAGCGCGAGGCCCGGTACCGGCCGGCGGCCGACGCCGCGCTCAACGACCCCGGCAACGTGGCGGCGGCGGTGCTGTTCGCGCTGCAGCAGCCGGCTGGCTGCGCGGTGCGCGAAATGGTGATCTGCGCGGACCGGGAGACGTCCTACCCGTGATCCTGGTGCTGCGGGCCCTCGGCATCGGTGACCTGGCCACCGCCGTGCCGGCGCTGCGTGGGCTGCGGGCCGCCTACCCGGCCGAGACGATCGCCCTGGCCGCGCCGGCCTGGCTCGCCCCGCTGGCCGGCCTGACCGGCGCGGTGGACCGCCTGGTGCCGCTGTCCGGGCTGGACGCGGCGCCGCTGCTCGACACCGGCCCGGACTGGGCGGTCAACCTGCACGGCCGTGGCCCGCAGTCGCACCGGCTGCTCGCCACGACGCGGCCGGGCCGGTTGTGGGCGTACCGGTGTCCGGCGGCGGCGCACCACGACGGCCCACCGTGGCGCGACGACGAGCACGAGGTGGCGCGGTGGTGCCGACTGCTCACCTGGTACGGCGTCGACTGTGGCCCGACCGACCTGCTGCTGCCCCGTCCGGTACCGGACCGGGTGCCGGTCGGGGTGACCGTACTGCACCCCGGCGCGGCGGCGCCGCGCCGCCGGTGGCCGGTCGACCGGTTCGCCGAGCTGGCCGGTCGGCTGACCGCCGCCGGACACCGGGTGGTCGTGACCGGGTCGGCACCCGAGCGTCCGCTGGCTGAGGCGGTCGCCGCCGGTGCCGGGCTGCCCGGCACCGCGGTCTGCGCCGGGCGGATGGACCTGTACCAGTTCGCCGCCCTGCTGGCGCACGCCCGTCTGCTGGTCGCCGCCGACACCGGCGCGGGGCACCTGGCAACGGCCTTCGGCGTACCGTCGGTGCTGCTGTTCGGTCCCACGTCGCCGGCCCGCTGGGGCCCACCGGTGCACCGGACACGGCACCGGGTGGTCCACTACCCGCTGCTGTCCGCCGGGGTCGAGGAGCCGGCCGCCGTCCCCGCAGCTGCCGTCCCCGCAGCCGGCGACCCGCCGGCCGCCGACGGACCCGCCGATGGGCCGGCGGTCGACCGGCACCCGGCGATGGTCGCCATCTGTGTCGACGAGGTGCTCGCCGCGATCGGTGAGGTGGAACGCGATGCGGTTGCGGCGCAGTGACCCGCACCGGCCGGGATACCGGCGCCGTCGCCGGGGCCGGGGGACTGCCTTCCTCGATACCCGGGGCCAGCCGGTCACCGACCCGGCGGAGCTGAAGCGGCTTCGTGAGCTGGTGATCCCGCCCGCCTGGCGGGACGTGTGGATCTGTCCGCACCCGTCCGGTCACATTCAGGCCGTCGGCGTGGATGCGGCCGGCCGGCGGCAGTACCTCTACCACCCCCAGTGGCGGGTCCGTCGGGACGTCGCCAAGTTTCAGCACGTGCGGCGGGTTGCGGACCGGCTGCCCCGGCTGCGGAACCGGGTCGACGCCGATCTGCGTTGCCGGGGTCTGGGCCGGCAACGGGTGCTGGCCGCCCTGGTGCGCCTGCTGGATCTGGGGATGTTCCGGATCGGCAACGACCAGTACGCCGCCGGCGACGAGCCCACGTTCGGGGTGGCGACGCTGCGGCCCGGACACGCCCGGCTCGAGCGCGGTTGCGTGGTCCTCGAGTTCCCGGCCAAGGGCGGCGTCGCCCAGGTCCGGCGGATCGACGACGCGCAGGTGTGTGCCGTGCTGCGGGCACTGCGTCGTCGTCGGCACGACGGGCAGCGGCTGTTCTGCTACTGGGACGGGCGGCGCTGGCGGGACGTGCACAGCGACGAAATCAACGAGTACCTGCGTCAGGCCAGCGGCACCGAGATGACGGCAAAGGACTTCCGTACCTGGCATGCCACCGTGCTCGCCGCGACCCGGCTGGCGGCCGCCGGGGTACCGCGATCGGCGGCGGCCCGGCGGCGGACGGTGGCTGCGGTGATGCGGGAGGTCGCGGAGCTGCTCGGCAACACACCCACGGTCGCCCGCGCCTCCTACGTCGACCCCCGGGTGGTCGAGTCGTTCCACCGGGGGCGGGTGGCCCGGCTCGGCACCGGCGAGCCCAGCCGGCCGGCCGCCGAGCAGGCGGTCCGCCGACTGCTCCCGTTACGCTGAGTCGGTCCGGTCGGCGCTGTCCGTACCGCCGGCCGCCACCGGCTGCTCCTTGATGAACGTCGGGTGCAGGCTGACCGGTGCCGCCGCCTGTTTGCGCGACCGTAGCCGCAGGTTGAGGAACTCCACGAAGACGGAGAACGCGATCGGCCCGTACACGTACCCCTTGGGGAGGTGGTGGCCGAGCCCTTCGGCGATCAGGCTGCCACCGATCAGCAGCAGGAACGACAGGGCCAGCATCTTCACCGTCGGATGCTGGTTGACGAACCCGCTGACCGCCCCGGCCGACACCAGCATGATGACGATCGCGACCACCACGGCGGCGACCATGATGAACAGCTGGTCGACCATGCCCACCGCGGTGATCACCGAGTCGAGCGAGAACACCACGTCCAGCACCAGGATCTGGGCGATCACTCCGGCGAACGACGCGGTCTTACCGCTGCGCCCGTGGTCCGCGCCCTCCAGGTGCTCGTGGATCTCGTAGGTCGCTTTGACCAGCAGGAAACCCCCGCCGAGCAGCAGGATCAGGTCCCGGCCGGATATCTCCTGCCCGAACACCTCGAACAGCGGTGCGGTCAGCCCGATCACCCAGGACAACGAGGCGAGCAGCAGCAGCCGGGTGACCAGGGCCAGCGACAGCCCGATGGTGCGGGCCCTGGCCTGCTGGTGCTCGGGCAGCCGACCGGCGAGGATCGAGATGAACACGACGTTGTCGATGCCCAGCACGACTTCCAGCAGCAGCAGGGTCGCGAACGCGATCCACAACTCGGGGCTGGTCAGAAGCTCCATCGTTGCTCCCGGGAGAGGGGTGGCCACCGGGCCGGTGCGGCCCGCGGTTCCAGACCGTACTGGCGGTGGTCAACCGCCCGCACACCGGAGCCCTCCCACTCAGTCGTTGAGTACGTGGGCGAGCCGGTCGCGGAACCGCCGCTCCGACTCGGTCACCGTCTCGCCGCCGATGCCCAGCATCCCGCCGGTGCTTGCGGCGCCGACCACCTGTTCGGCGATGCCGACCAGCCAGTGCTTGTACGCCCCGGCCTCGCCGTCATCCACCCGGTCGGCGAGCAGTCGGGCCGCCGTACCCGCCCGGGCCAGCACGTCGGCGATCAGCGCCCGGGGGTCGGCCGGTTCGATCACCGGCAGTTCCTCGCCGGTCTCCGGATCGCCGACCCGGCTGACCAGTTCCCCGGCGACTGCGGCGACCAGCGGGCTGGCCGACTCCCGCCCGGCGCTGATCGTCTCCAGCCCGGCGGCGTTCTCCGCCCGGGTCCGCCGTCCACCGTCGGACTCGGCCGCGCTGGCCGCGTTCAGCACCGCCTGCGGCAGCCCGACCAGCAGTCCCCATTCCTCGTCGGAGAACCCGAGTTCGGTGTACACCGGCAGTTCCGTCACGCTTTGCCCCTTTCAACCTGCTGCCCGCCGGACCGGTGTCCGACGGTGGCGATCCTCAGCGCTGCTCGGCGGCCAGCAGACCCTGGTCGCTGACCACCGGCACCGACAACGTCTTGTAGCCGACACCGTCGAAGAGGACCGTCATCCGGTCCTGTTCGTACCCGAGTACCAGGCCGGCCCCCCATTCCGCGTGTCGCACCATACTGTGCACCGGGAACGGGCCGGCGGCGCCGTCGTCGGCGGTGCTGGTCCCGGCGTGGCAACTGTCGCAATGGCCACAGACGTCCGCCACATGCTCCCCGAAGTAGGTGAGCAGCGCCCGGGTACGGCAACCGGTCGCCTCGGCGAAGGCCCGCATCATGTCGGTACGGGAGCGCTGCACGGTCTGGCGACGTCCGGCCGCTGCCACCGCGACGGCGGCGGCCCGCGTCGGGTCCGGCGCGTAGAACGGACGGACGGTCTGGGTGCCGGCGACGGTACGGGCCGCGCCCACCTCCTCCAACAGGGCGAGCAGTTGGCTCAGTTTGCGGGCACCGAGCCCGGTGCGGCGGCGCAGCTCGGCGCGGGTGGCCGGCTTGGTGTCCAGCACCTCGGCGACGTCGCGCAACTCGTCGTGGTCGGGCGGGCTGGTGGTGAAGTACCGCTGCAGACCGATGTCCTCGGCCCGCCACAACAGCAGCGCGCGGGCCGGCCGGCCGTCCCGGCCGCCGCGCCCGATCTCCTGCAGATAGCTGTCGGGCGAGTCCGGCAGCGCGGTGTGCGCCACCCACCGTACGTCCGGTTTGTCGATGCCCATGCCGAACGCGGACGTCGCCACCATGACCGGCACCTGCCCGGCGAGGAACTCGCCGTGCAGCTGCTGCCGGGCGGTGGCCGACATACCGGCGTGGTAGCAGCGGGCCGGGTAGCCGGCGGCCGCGAGCTGACCGGCCAGGTCCGTCGCGGCCCGCCGGGTCGGCACGTAGACGATGCCGGGCGGCTGTTCGGCGTCGAGCAGGGCGACCAGCCGGCGCCACCGGTAGTCCTCGGTCGGGCAGTGGGCCACCTCAAGGAACAGGTTGCCCCGGTCCAGTCCGGCCACCACCAGGTGCGGGTCGGTGAGCCCGAGCCGGTGGACGATGTCGTCGCGGACCGGCGGCGAGGCGGTGGCGGTCAGCGCCACCACCGCAGGGCGGCCCAACTGCTCCACCAGGTGTCCGACGGCCAGGTAGTCGGGTCGGAAGTCGTGCCCCCAGGCCGAGACGCAGTGCGCCTCGTCGACCGCGACCAGCGCCGGGGACAACCGCCGTACCTCGGCCAGCCGGTCCGGGTCGCACAGCTGTTCCGGTGTGGTGAACAGGAACCGGGCCCGACCCGCACGAATGTCGTCGAGCGCCGCCCGTCGCTGGGCCGGGCTCTCCGCGGAGCTGATCCGGACCGCCCGCAGCTCGGCCTGGCCGCGTTGATTGAGTGCGGCGATCTGGTCCTGCTGCAACGAGAGCAGCGGAGAGATCACCACGGTCGGGCCGGCCAGCATGGTGGCCGGGATCTGGTACACGGCCGATTTCCCGGCGCCGGTGGGCAGCACCACCAGGGCGTCGCGGCCCTTCAGCAGGGCCCGCATCGCGCCGAGTTGACCGGGCCGCAACGCCGACCAGCCGAAGCGTTGGCGTGCCGCACGGCGCAGTCGGGGTGAATGCAGGGGCAGCTCCATCGGAAGTCGTGGTTACCCGGCGCGGACCACGGCCAAACGGGTCAGCCGCCCCGGTGACCGTCGGCCGACCCGGTCTCACCGTTTCCGCTCACCGCCCTTTGCCGAACATCGCCCGTAGCGCGGCGAGCAGGAGCAGGACACCGAGGACGGCACCGACCACCTGGACACCGGGGATGTCCTGCCAGCTGGTCTCCTCGGCGGCGTACTGGACGAACGGAACCACTTACGCACTGTGCCACACCGGGGCCGCCCGGCGACAGACCGTGCCGTACGGCGGGACCGGCGTCGTTGCCGCAGCGCGGTTCCGGTTAATAGAAAGGTTTATTGACTAAAACTGTCCGTGATGTGAACATGAGCCGCATGGTCGATTCCAGTCCCAGTGTGCGGCGGATGGCGGTCACCGTGCTGCAGCCCGGGTTCATCGGCACCAGCGCACCGGACTGGGTGCGCCGGTGGGTGGCCGACGGGTTGGGTGCCGTGGTGCTGTTCGCCCGGAACGTCCGCGACCCCGAACAGGTCGCCGCGCTCACCGCCGCGCTGCGCGCCGAACGGCCGGACGTGCTGGTCGCCATCGACGAGGAAGCGGGTGACGTGACCCGGATCGAATCCGGACACGGCAGCTCCCGACCCGGCAACCTGGCCCTCGGTGCGGTCGACGACCCGGAACTGACCCGGCGGGTCGCCCACGATCTCGGTCTGGAGCTGGCCGGCGCGGGAGTCGCCGTCAACTACGCCCCAGTTGCCGACGTCAACTCCAATCCGGACAACCCGGTAATCGGGGTACGCGCGTTCGGCGACGATCCGCACCTGGTGGCCCGGCACACGGCCGCCTGGATCCGCGGGCTGCAGGACGCCGGAGTCGCCGCCTGCGCCAAACACTTCCCCGGACACGGCGACACCAACGTGGACTCGCACGCCGCCGTACCGCGCATCGACGCCGACCGGATCCGGCTGGACGCGGTGGAGCTGACCCCGTTCCGGGCCGCCATCGCCGCCGGCACCCGGACGATCATGACCGGACACCTGCTCGTTCCGGCGATCGACCCGGTCAACCTGGCCACCCTCAGCCGTGCGGTCCTGGTCGACCTGCTGCGGGACCGGCTCGGGTTCACCGGCGCGGTGATCACCGACGGAATCGAGATGCGGGCGGTGACCCGGCGCTTCGGACTGGCCGGCGCGACCGTCCGGGCGCTCGCCGCCGGCGTCGACGCCGTCTGCGTGGGCGGCGAACACGCCGACGAGGAGACTGTCCGGCGACTGACCGACGGGATCGTCGACGCGGTCGTCACCGGACAGTTGCCGGCCCAGCGGCTGGCCGAGGCGGCGGAGCGGATCCGGCAACTGGCGGAGTGGTCGGTGCGGTACCACCGACGACCGGACGGCAACGGACCCGAACCGGGTGGCAACAGACCCGTACCGGGCGGCAGCAGGTCCGCCACGCTGGCGTCCGCCGGCCCGTCGACCGGTCCGGTGCGGTCCGCCGTCGGGCTCGCCGCAGCCCGGCGCGCGCTGCGGATCCGGACCGCGACCCGGCTGCCGCTGACCCGACCCGCGTACGTGGTGGAGTTCGTGCCGCCGCACAACATCGCCACCGGGGCCGAGACCCCGTGGGGTATCGGCCAGGCCCTGGCCACGCTGCGGCCCGGGACGCTCACCGTTCGACTGACCGAGCGGGATCTTGACGCATCGGCGGGTCCGTCAACGGCAGCCGGCGTTCCTGGTCGACCGGTTGAGCCGCTGGACACCGCGCTGCTCGCCGCCCGTCACCACGCCCTCGTGCTGGTGGTCCGCGACCTGCACCGGCATCGGTGGATGTCGGTGGCGGTCGATCGCGCGCTCGCCGTCCGACCCGACGCCGTCGTGGTCGAGATGGGGGTACCGGTGCGGGTCGCCGGTGACGTCCACCTGTCGACCTACGGGGCGAGCTGGGCGAACAGCCGGGCCGCCGCCGAGCGGCTGGCCGGTTGGCAGACGCCGGTGGCCAGGACCGGCACCCCGGGTCCGACCGGGTCGGGTCCGACGGCACCAGGCCCGACGGTGCTGCCCGGCCCGACCGAGCCGGAGCCTACGGCGGACCGGTCAGCCGCTGATCCGCAGGATCCGGTCGTCGTCGCCGGTGGGTGAACCACGCCCGTCCCGATTCGAGGTGAGCACCCACAGGCTGCCGTCCGGCGCCACCGCCGCGTGCCGCAGCCGGCCGTACTCGCCACTGAGCAACGTCTCGGCGTCGGTGCCGTCCGGGGCTACCCGGTACAGCCGCTGGCCACGCAGACACGCCAGCCACAGCCGGCCCTGGTGGTGGGCGAGACCGCTGGGGGAGGCGTCCCGGGGGGCCCAGGTGGCCACCGGATCGATGAACTCCGCCCGGTCGGCCACCCCCTCGACCTCCGGCCAGCCGTAGTTGCCGCCGGGCTCGATCCGGTTCAGTTCGTCGTGCCGGTTCTGCCCGAACTCACTGGCGTACAGCTGCCCGGCCGGATCCCAGGCCAGTCCCTGCACGTTGCGGTGGCCGAAACTGAACACCGGTGATCCCGCAAGCGGGTTGTCCGCCGGGACGGTGCCGTCCGGCCGCACCCGAAGAATCTTGCCGGCCAGCCCGGTTGGGTCCTGCGCGGCTCCCCGCTCGCCGGCGTCACCGGTGCCGACGTACAGCATCCCGTCCGGACCGAAAGCGATCCGGCCGCCGTTGTGGGTGGGCGCCCGGGGAATCCCGGTCAGCACCGGCTCAGGGGGCGTCGTCGGGCCGTCGGGCCCGAGCCGGAACCGAACGACCCGGTTGTCACCGGCTCCCGTGTAGTAGAGGTAGACCCAGCCGTCGGCGGCGTACTGCGGGGACACCGCCACGCCGAGCAGGCCGCCCTCCCCGTCCGGGACGACCTCGTCGACCCGGGTGATCTCCCGGGTGCTGCCCTGCGCGTCCACGGCCAGCAACCGGACGGTGTCCCGCTCCGTCACCAGTGCGGTACCGTCCGGGAGGAACGCGAGGTCCCACGGCGCGGCGAGTCCGGTCGCGACGACGTCGACGTCGGCCGACGCCTCGGGCGCGTCGGAGATCGTCGGGTCGCTGAACCAGCCGAGCCAGCCGCCCGTCGCCACCACCGTGGCGGCCAGCACGAGCACGCCGACCACCGCGACCGCCGTACGCGCCGTGCCGGGCCAGCGCCGCTCAGTCACCGGCGACCAGCCCTGCGAACTCCGGATGCCGGTCGATGTACGCGGCGATGAACGAGCACTGAGGAACCACCCGTTCGCCCCGGTCGCGGAGCTCGCTGAGCAGGCCGTGGGCGAGGGCGTCACCGGCACCCCGCCCCCGGTACGCGGGATCGATCTCGGTGTGCGTCACGGTCACCGCCGCCGGGCCCGGCCGGTAGCTGGCGAACCCGGCCAGGCCGTCGTCGATCAGGATCTCAAACCGGTTCCGCGCCGGGTTGTCCTCCACCAGCACTGTCACGGTCGGACACCTCCTCGGTCAGGGGCCGACATGGTCAAGGCCGACTCATCGGCAGGCCGGCACGGCTTCGAGCCTAACCGTCGGCCCGCCGGCGGGCGCGGCGGCAGGGCGGCGGCAGGCCAATGCTCCGGGGCACCGTCACGAGCGCCAAGTACGCTTGTCCGGTGACCACCGCACCCCTGCTGTCATCGGCTTCCCGCGTCTCCCGATCCACCAGATCCGGCCGGCGGGTCGGCGCCATCTCCCGCGCCGCCGGTCTGTCCGCCGGGTTGCTGTTCGGCGCGGCGCTGCTCGCCGGTTGCAGCTCCGAGGGCGCCAGCACTGACTGTGGGCTGGACGCCTGCACGGTGACTTTCTCCCGAGGAATCGAGGCCAGCGCCAGTTTTCTCGGCGTCGAGGCCCGGTTGATCGGGGCCGAGGGCGACCGGGTCACTGTCGAGGTAGCCGGCGAGCAGGTCACCCTGACCGTCGGCGAGCAGGCCACCGAGGTCGGCGGATTCGACGTGAGTCTCGAGCGGGTGACCGACTCGCAGGTGGCGATCCGGGTCGCCCGGCAGCTGGGCTGACCACCGGTCGGGCACGTTTGGCGGTGGCGCTGACCGGTCATATGGAGCGCCATGCCGAACACCAGGGATGCGCAGCGCACCGCTCATCAGGTTGGTAACAGTCGATCGTTGGAGCTGCTCGCCAGAGCCGGTTTCCTCGGGTACGGCCTGGTCCACCTGCTGGTGGCCTGGCTGGCGTTGCAGATCGCCTTCGGCCGCCCGGCCGCTGACGGGGACCAGTCCGGCGCGTTGCGTACCCTCGCCGCGCAGCCGCTCGGCGGGGTGCTGCTGATCGCCGTCGCGGTCGGGTTGGCCGCAATGGCGGTGTGGCAGGGCATCGAGGCCGCCGTGGGGCACCGTACCGAGCGGGGCAACAAGCGGACGTTCGAGCGGGTCCTGTCGGTCGGTCGGACCGTGGTCTACCTGTCCTTCGCCTGGACCGCCATCCAGGTGTTCCGTGACGCCAACGCCGACACCGCCAACCAGCAGCAGGCGCTGAGCGAACGGGTGATGTCCGCTCCCGGCGGTCGGTGGCTGGTCGGGTTCGTCGGCGTGGTGGTGGTCGGCATCGGTGTCGGAATGGTCGTCAACGGCGTCACCCGGCGGTTCGCCGAGCAGCTGCGGACCGGGGCGATGAGTGCCCGGGTGCGGGCGGTCGTCTGTCGGCTGGGTACGGCCGGCTACGTTGCCAAGGGCATCGCCTACGGCACCGCCGGGGCACTGGTGGTGACTGCTGCCGTCCAGTTCGACCCGGAGCAGGCCCGGGGCCTGGACGCAGCCCTGCACACCCTGCGCGAGCAGGCGTTCGGGTCTGTCCTGTTGGTACTGGTGGCGGCCGGCTTCGCGGCCTTCGGCGTCTACTGCTTCGCTCAGTCCCACTACCGCAAGGTGTGACATACCGCCCATGGCAGGACCCGCCTTCGCCCGGCATCATTGACGTTTTGTCACTGTTGATGGCGATGTGAAGGAGGACTATTTCGTGCATCCGGTTGTCTGGACGGTGCTCGTCACGGTCGCGGCGGCGCTGCTCGCGGTGACCGTGGCGGCGATCGGTCACCGGGTCGTCCGGCGTCTCGGCCGACGTTCCGTACTGCTCGCCGAGGTCTCGACCCACGCGCACCGGGCGACGCTGGTGGCCGCGACCGTGACGGCCATTCAGCTCGCGCTCCGTTGCTCGACCGGTTACGCGGTCGGTGAGCCGTGGCGGCGTACCACCTTGCACCTGCTGGTCCTCGCGATGATCGCGGCGTGTGCCTGGCTGGTCGGGGCGCTGCTGCTGGCCATGGAGGACACCACGCTGGCCCGGTTCCGCACCGACGTGCCGGACAACCGGCACGCCCGCCGGCTGCACACCCAGGTGGTGATGCTGCGCCGGGTCACCATCGCGGTGATCGTCATCCTCACCGTCGGGGTGATGCTGATGACCTTCCCGGCCGTACGCGGTGTCGGCGCGAGCCTGCTCGCCTCCGCCGGAGTGATCGGTGTGGTCGGCGCGCTGGCCGCGCAGAGCCTGCTGAGCAACGTCATCGCCGGCCTGCAGCTGGCCTTCAGCGACGCGGTGCGCATCGACGACGTCGTGGTGGTCGAGGGCGAGTGGGGCCGGATCGAGGAGTTGACGCTCAGCTACGTGGTGGTGCACATCTGGGACCACCGGCGGCTGATCCTGCCCACCTCGTACTTCACCACCACGCCGTTCCAGAACTGGACCCGGACCAGGGCCGCGGTGCTCGGCACCGCCGAGTTTGACCTGGACTGGTCGGTCCCCGTCCAGGTTATGCGCGAGGAACTGCGCCGACTGGTGGAGGGAACTGACCTGTGGGACGGCCGGGTGTGTGTACTGCAGGTGACCGAGGCGACCGGCGGCACGATCCGCCTGCGGGCACTGGTCAGCGCCGCTGACTCGCCGAGTCTGTGGGATCTGCGGTGCCAGGTCCGCGAACACCTGGTCAGTTGGGTCCGCGAACACCGACCGACCGCGCTGCCCCGGTGGCGGGCCGAGGTCGGCGACGGGGACAGTTTGCTGGACTGGCTGGACGTGCGGCGCCGGTCGGTCACCGGCGGGCAGCGCAACGGCCGTCACCCGGTCGCGCCCGTCATGACCACCGCTGCCGGCGGGCACGAGGTGCCCGACGACGCCCGGCTGTTCGGCGGTGACGCCGAGGGCGACGCCCGTGCCTCGGTCTTCGTCGGCCCGGAGGAACCCGCCGTTGCTGATCGCCGCCAGCAGGATTGATCGAGCTCCGGGCCGGGCATACAGCGGAGAACAGCGGGAAAGGAGGCAGCATGGCCGACACTTTGCACCGGCCGCCCGCCGAGCGGTCCACCGCAGAACTCGTACAACAGGCCGGTGAGCAGATATCGCGACTGGTACGCGACGAGATCGCGCTCGCCCGTGCCGAACTGACCGAAAAAGGCAAGCACGCCGGACTTGGTATCGGGCTGTTCGGCGGTGGCGGGGTCGTCGCGCTCTACGGACTCGGTGTGCTGATCGCCGCCGGCGTACTGCTGCTCGCCCAGGCCTGGCCGCCGTGGCTGGCTGCCCTGGCCGTCGCGGTGCTGCTGTTCCTGGTCGCGGGCGCGCTGGCACTTGCCGGGCGACGGCAGGTCCGTCAGGCGGCGCCACCGGTGCCGACGGTGGCGGCGGACAGCGTACGGGCGGATGTGACGGTGGTCGGCGCGGCGATGAAACGGGGGCGACAGTCGTGACGTCGCACAACGGCAGGTCCGGTGACGGCACCGGCGATCTCGACCTGCTCCGGGCCGAGATCCGGCAGACCCGGGCCGAACTGGGCCAGACGGTGCAGGCGCTGGCCGCTAAGACCGACGTGAAGAGCCGGTTGCGGCTGGGGGCCGACCGGGCCCGGCTGCGGCTGCGAGATTCGGCCCGTCAGGCGGCGGCCACGGCGGGCCGGCCCGACCGGCGTACCGTCGCGGTCCCGGCCCTGGTGGTGGCCGGCACGGTGGTGACGGTGGTACTGGTGTGGTTGACGAGGAGAGGGAGACGCGGGTGAGCAAACCAGTCAACAAGTTGGCCTACCGGCCGGTCGGACTGGTGCTCGGCCTGGCGGCGGGTGCCCTGGCCGGGGCGATATTCCGGCAGGTCTGGAAGCTCGCCGCAGGCGACGACGAGGCACCCAATGCCATCGACGAGGAGCGTGGTTGGGGCGAGGTGCTGGCCGCGGCCGCGCTGCAGGGGGCGATCTTCTCAGTCGTCCGGGCCGCTGTGGACCGCGGCGGTGCAACCGGGGTGCGCCGGCTCACCGGCCGTTGGCCGTCGTGAGCGCCGGCGCAGCTGGTCAGGCATGCGATGGCCCGGCCGGACCGGGCCCGGGTGACGACCAGATTCGGGCACGCCACGAGGGCGTGAACGGCGTCTCAGGTCACATGTCGGAGACGTTCGTCAGGTAGGCTGTGCGAAGTTTTTGCGTACGTGGTTTGCTGTCCACGCTGTTGCGAGACAGCGTGGGTTGAGAGAAGTCCTCCTTCACCGGGGGCCACCTCAGGCGCCGCTGCTCGAAAACGGCCAACCGGCCGCACGGCGTGCTTGGCCGCCAGTTTCAGAAGGAGATACACATGGCGCAGGGAACCGTGAAGTGGTTCAACGCAGACAAGGGCTTCGGCTTCATCACCGTCGACGGCGGGGGTGCTGACGTGTTCGTCCACTTCTCGGCCATCCAGACCAGCGGCTACCGCACGCTGGAGGAGAACCAGCGGGTCGAGTTCGAGATCGCCCAGGGCCAGAAGGGTCCGCAGGCCGAGCAGGTCCGCCCGATCTGACCTCGGTCGCCGGTGCCGTCCGGCGTCCGGGCTGGCACCGACCCGCGAAGGTCGTGACGAGGGCCCCGTTGTTCCGGCCGGAACAACGGGGCCCTCGCTCGTGCGCGACTGGGCCGCGGCTCGTGCGCAGCGCCGGGCGGCGGGTCACCACCGGTGGTGCACCTGCGGCCGGATCAGGTCGTCGTAGACCTCCCGCACCGTCCGCTGGGCGGCGTCGTCCAGCGGGGTGAGCGCTGCGGCCGCCGCGTTCCCCTGCGCCTGGGCGGGATTGCGGGCACCGGGGATCGCAACCGTCACCCCGGGCTGGTCCAGGATCCAGCGCAGCGCGAACTGGGCCATGGTGGCCTGCGGTGGTACCAGTGGGGCGAGCCGACGCACGGCGGCCAACCCGGTGTGGAAATCGACCCCGGAGAACGTCTCACCGACGTCGAATGCCGAGCCGTCCCGATTGAAGGTGCGGTGGTCGTCGTCGGCGAACCGGGTGTTCTCGTCGTACCGGCCGGAGAGCAGGCCACTGGCCAGCGGCACCCGGGCGATGATCCCGACCCCGGCGGCGGCAGCGGCCGGCAGCACCCGCTCCAGCGGCTTGAGCCGCAACGCGTTGAGGATGATCTGCACGCTGGCCACGCCCGGCCGGGCGATCGCGGCCAGTGCCTCGTCGACCGTCTCCACGCTCACGCCGTACGCGGAGATCCGCTGCTCGGCGACGAGGGAGTCCAGCGCGTCGTAGACCGCGTCGGTGCGCAGCACCTCGGTCGGCGGGCAGTGCAGCTGGACCAGGTCGAGGCGGTCCACCCCGAGGTTCGCCCGGGACCGGTCGGTCCAGGCCCGGAAGTTGTCCAGCACGTACGCCGACGGCTCCTGTGCCACCCGGCGCCCCATCTTGGTGGCGACGAACAGATCGTCGCCGGCCAACTCCCGCAGAAACCGGCCGATGATCCGTTCGCTGCGGCCGTCGCCGTACACGTCGGCGGTGTCCAGGAAGGTGGTGCCGGCCTCGACGGCGGCGGTGATTGTCGCCGCCGCCTCGTCCTCAGTGACCGTCCCCCAGTCGGCGCCGAGCTGCCAGGCACCCAGACCGATCGCCCCTACCGTGCGGCCGAGCCGCGGAAACGTACGCTTGTCCACCTGGCGAGCCTAGACGACCGCCCGAACGGTACGCTCGGCGCAGCCGGGCCCCCGCCGGGGATGTCCGTTTCCCTGAGGAGGTCGAACGCCACGGTGAGCCAGCAACCGTCGTCTCCGCCCACGCTGTCGGAGGCTCCGCCAGTACTGTCGGACTTCATCGCCGGGCTGCCGAAGGTCGAGTTGCACGTGCACCACGTCGGGTCGGCGTCGCCGCGGATCGTCGCCGAGCTGGCCCAGCGGCACGAGGGGCGGTCCCCGGTCCCCGCCGACGAGGCCGCGTTGGCCGACTACTTCGTGTTCCGCGACTTCGCCCACTTCGTCGAGATCTACCTGAGTGTGGTCGATCTGATTCGCGACGACGAGGACGTCTGGGTGCTCACCCACGAGGTGGCCCGCGAGTTGGCCGCCCAGCAGGTCCGGTACGCCGAACTGACGGTGACGCCGTACTCGCACGTGCGGCGCGGCATTCCCGCGCCCGCGTTCTGCGCGGCGATCGAGGACGCCCGGCGACGGGCCCGCGCCGACTTCGGCATCGAGCTGCGCTGGTGTTTCGACATACCGGGGGAGGCGGGGCTGCCGGCGGCGGAGGAGACGCTGCGGATCTGCCTCGACGAGGCCCCGGACGGTTTGATCAGTTTCGGTCTGGGTGGGCCGGAGATCGGCGTCCCCCGGCCCCAGTTCAAGCCGTACTTCGACCAGGCCCGGGCGGCTGGGCTGCATTCGGTGCCGCACGCCGGCGAGACCACCGGGCCGGAGACGGTATGGGACGCGCTGCGCGAGCTGGGCGCCGAACGGATTGGCCACGGCACGTCCAGCTTGCGGGACCCGGATCTGGTGGCGTTCCTGGCGGAGCGGCGGATTCCGCTGGAGGTGTGCCCGACGTCGAACCTGCGCACCGGTGCGGTGCCGCAACTGTCCGCGCACCCGCTCGCCGACATGGTCGCTGCCGGCCTGCTGGTGACGATCAACTCCGACGACCCACCAATGTTCGGCACCAGCCTCAACCAGGAGTACGTGGTGGCCGCGTCCCTGCTGCAGGCCGGCCCGCAGCAACTCGCCGGCCTGGCCCGCGACGCGGTGACCGCCTCGTTCCTGCCCGCCACCGAGCAGCGGCGGCTGCGGGACGAGATCGACGGCTACCTAGCGTCGGCCGGCTGAGCTGCCGCCTGCGCCGGGCTATCTACTGGCGCAGGTCGCGTAGCTCGGGTCCTGCCAGCAGGCGAGGACCACGACCACCAGCGCGGCGATCATCGCCACCCAGCGCAGCACCTGCCGCGCGGTGATCGGCGTGGCTCCGTCCTCGTCGACGGTGGGTGACCCAGCTGGTGGTGCCCCGACGGCGTGTGTAACCGGCGGTGGCTCAGCGGCCGGCGGTGGCGCAGCGGCTGACGGTGACACGTCGACCTGCCTCTATCCAGGGTGGGCGCGCGGCGGGACACCGGTGTTGGGGACCGGGCCCCGCCGCGCGCAAGCGTCCCTGGACCGGGGATTCGGGACGGTACTGCGGGTGAGTCGTCCAGGAACGCCGATGGGTTCGGAGCAGATGATGCCATCCGGCGCGGGGCGCGCGGAACGACGTTAACCCAGACCTAAGGAATACTTGTGCCGGCAAAGACCCGGCCGTGACCTGCCGGTCAGCGCGGCGTCGGCCGGCGACGGGTGCGGCCCCGCTCCCGGTCGCGTTCCCGGGCCAGCCGGCCGACCAGCCCGAACCGGCTTACCGGGCGGGGCGGGGCGGCCTCGGCATCGGCGAGCAGCATCACCACGCTCGCCCCACCGAGCCGGGCCCGGTCCAGGCTGACCGACCCGTTCGCTTGCAACGCCACCCGGCGGGCGATGTCCAGGCCGAGTCCGGTGGAGCCCTGGTCGCTGGCCCCGCGCCGTAGCGCCCGGTCCGGGTTGGCGATGCCCGGCCCGGCGTCGTCGACCCGGATCGCTACGTACCCGTCCCGGCGGGACACCGCCACCTCGAACGCGGTGCCCTGCGGCGTGTACCGGAACACGTTGCCGAGCACCGCGTCGAGCGCGGCCGCCAGCTCGGCCCGAGGCACCGGCACCGGGGTCCGCAGCTGCGCGCCGATCACGTCGTACGGCCGGTTCTGGTCGCCGGCCAACGCCGACCAGAAGACCATCCGGTCGCGGACCACCTCGGCGACGTCGCAGCTGCCCTGGCCGACCTCCTGGGTGACCGTCTTGCGGGTCGTGTTGATCAGAACGTCGACCTCGCCCTCCAGGGTGACGATCGCCTGACGGATCCGGCGGATCGTTCGCCGACGGTCCAGCTCGGCCTCGCTGAACGAGCCGACGCTGGTGTCGTCGGAGTCGAGCGCGTCTGCGTCCAGCCGCAGCACGGTCAGCGGGGTGCGTAGCCGGTGGGACAGGTCGGCGACGAGTTCACGTTCGTCGGTCCGGGAGGTGACCAGCCGGTCCGCCATCCGGTTGAACGCGTACCCGGCCTCGGCCAGCTCGCGTGGCCCGTCCGGCTGAATGCGCACCGCCAGATCCCCGTCACCGACCGCCATCGCCGCGGCGACCAGCCCTTTCGCCGCGGCGACGGCGCGCGCGGCGATCCGGTCCACGACGATGACCGAGCAGACGACCAAACCTGCGGCGATGCCGACCAGCAGCAGCCAGGTGCCAGCCGCACCCCGGTTGAGCTCGCCGTCGGCGACGAAGACCTCGACGACGGTGACCGCGTCACCGACCGTGACCGGCTCCAGGTGCAGCACCCCGCCGTCGGTCGCCACCACCGTCGGCCCGGTGTCGGCGGCGGCCTCGGTGACCTGCTGGCTGGTCGCGCGTACGGTGCCGGCCAGGTCGAGCCCGTGCACCACCGGCTGCCGGTCGGCGCTCTCGCCGAGACCGGCCACGGCCCGGCGGACCCCTTCCGGGTCGTTGCTGACCGCCAACGCGCCGCGCACCACCGCGGCACGCCGGGCCGCCTCGGCCAGTGCCTGCTCCCGGGTCTCCCGCTGCAGCTGCAGGCCGAGCGGGATCAGGAAGACCAACGCGATGATCGATGCCATGCCGGCCCCGAGGTAGGCCAGTGCCAACCTCAGTCCGGTACCACCAGCCGGAAGCCGACCCCCCGCACGGTGCGCAGGTAGCGCGGCTTCGCTGCGGATTCGCCCATTTTGCGGCGAAGCCAGTAAAGATGCACGTCGATGGTCTGGTCCTCGCCGACCGACGGCTGCCGCCATACCTCCTCCAACAGCTCCCGGCGGGACACTACCCGACCTGGGCGGGCGGCCAGATAGGCCAGCAGGTCGAACTCCTTGCGGGTCAGCGCCAGGGCCTCGCCGTCCAGCGTGGCGCTGCGTTCGCCGACGTCAACCCGTAGCCCACCCACCTGATGCACGGCGGGCGGCACCGACCGGCTCGCCCGGCCGGCCCGGCGCAGCACCGTGGTGATCCGGGCGTCCAGATGCGCACCGGTGAACGGCTTGACCATGTAGTCGTCGGCCCCGGCCCGCAGCAGCCGGACAATTGCCTGCTCGTCGTCGCGGGCGGTGGCGATGATGATCGGCACGTCGGTGATGCCGCGCAGCATCCGCAACGCGTCCGACCCGTCCAGATCCGGCAGACCCAGGTCGAGAACCACCAGGTCGGGGGTTTCCGCAGCGACCCGGCGTAACGCGTCCAGGGCGGTGCCGACCGCATGGACCGCGTGCCCGCGGTCGGCAAGCGAGCGCAACATGGCGCCGCGCACAACGTGGTCGTCTTCGACCAGGAGCACCGTAGCCACCTCACGACCGTACTGCCCCTGGCAAGTCGGCGGTGACCGCGGTCACCGCGCACGGCGGCGCAGTCCGACGTACGTCACGGTCCCGTCGACGACGATCGCTGGGTCGGTCGCCGCCGACGATGGCTCAGGGCAGCCGCAACACCCAGCGGTACGCCTGCACCAGCCCGGTGTCGAAGCCGGCCGCCGACCCCCACAGGAAGATCCGGAACCGCCGGTACATCGGCTCCCCCCAGCGCTGCACCACCTCGTCCCGGGCCGCGTCCAGCCGCCGGGCCCATTCCCGGCAGGTCAGGTAGTAGTTGTGCCGGTCGTCGGCGATGCTGCACAGCTCGAACGGGGAGCGGGCCACGTGCCGCAGGTACTGGTGCAGCAGCAGCGGCGCCGACCGGCCCGGATAGATGTAGCGCTTCATGAACGCCGACGCGACGTGCTTGCGCCGCATCGCCAGCGCGTCGAGGTAGACCCGCCCGCCGGGCCTGAGCAGCTCCGCGTACTTGCGCAGGCTGCGGCGGTAGTCCGGCAGGTGCTCGGTCACCCCCATGTTGACGATCGCGTCGTAGCGACGCTCGTCGGTGAAGCCGAAGATGTGCTGCCGCACCACCCGTACGTCGAGCTGCTCCCGCTCGAACAGGTCGACGAGGTAGCGCTCCGACTCCCGCGACAGGGTCGTGGTGGTCACCTCGATGCCCTGCCGGGCCGCGTGTTCGGCGAACGCACCCCAGCCGCCGCCCACCTCCAGCACCCGGTCACCCGGCTTGACCCCGATCGCCTCCAGTGCCAGGTCCATCTTGCGGGTCATGGCGTCCTCGAGCGGCTCGTCGTCGGCGGCGAACACGCCCTCCGTGTAGCAGCGGTGCCGGTTGTCGAGGAAGGTCAGAAAGAACTCCGACTCCGAGTCGTAGTGTTGGGAAATCGCCCGCCGGTCGTCCTCCCGCCGGCCGCGCAGCAGCCCGGTGAACACGCCGGAGAACCGGGCGACCGGATGCAGATCAGTGAAGAACGCCCGCATCCGCAGCGCGGCGGACAGGTCACCCTCAACATCCAGCCAACCCTGCAGGTACGCCACGGCGACCGCGAACTGGTCCAACGCGGCCAGCGCCCGGGCGCCACGGGGGTGGCGTACGGCGATGGTGAACTGCGGATCGCCTGAGCCGAAGCGGTGCTCCATCCCGGCGACGTCCAGTACGGCGAACGGCACCGGCCGCCGGCTGGCGAAAAATGAGTCGTATCGGCGCCGCAGAGCGCCGACCATGTCGGTGGCAGCCACGGCGTCAATCTAACGCCGAAACCGGGTCGACGTCAGGCGTTGCAACAGGACCGACACCCGGTCACACCGACGGGGGGCGATAGCATCATGGCCGGCCGGGCCCGCCCCGGTCACCGGAGCGTCGTCGCCGACCCGTGCCGGACCACCGATTCACCGTACGCACCGATCCACCGACCGTGAGGAGCCCGTCGTGTCCGCAAGCGCAGCCAGTCCCCAGGCCGAACCCGTCGTGGTCCCGGCCGGGACCACGGCCGCGGACGCGATCGCCGCCGCCGGTCTGCCGGTGAACGGCCCGAAGGCGATCGTCGTGGTCCGCGACCCCGACGGCACCCTGCGTGACCTGGACTGGTCACCGGAGGCCGACACCGGCGTCGAGCCGGTCGCCCTGGGATCCCCGGACGGGCTCGCCGTGCTGCGCCACTCCACCGCGCACGTGCTCGCCCAGGCGGTGCAGGACTTGTTTCCGGAGGCCAAACTGGGTATCGGCCCGCCGATCACCAACGGCTTCTACTACGACTTCGACGTCGCCCGGCCATTCCAGCCCGAGGACCTCGACAAGCTGGAAAAGCGGATGCAGGAGATCATCAAGTCCGGGCAGCGGTTCCGGCGACGGCGGTTCGCCGACCTCGACGCGGCCCGGGCGGAACTCGCCGACGAGCCGTACAAACTGGAACTGGTCGACGTCAAGGGCACCGCCGACTTCGACGCCAGCGAGGTGATGGAGGTCGGCGGCGGCGAGCTGACCATCTACGACAACCTCGACCCGACCTCGGGCGAGACCTGCTGGTCGGACCTGTGCCGGGGCCCGCACCTGCCGTCCACCCGGCTGATCGGCGCGGTCAAGCTGATGCGCAGCGCGGCGGCGTACTGGCGGGGATCCGAGCGCAACCCGCAGCTGCAGCGGATCTACGGCACCGCCTGGCCGACCCGGGACGCGCTCAAGGCGTACCTGAAGCTGCTCGACGAGGCCGCCCGCCGCGATCACCGCAAGCTCGGCGCGGACCTCGACCTGTTCAGCTTCCCGGACGAGATCGGCTCCGGGCTGGCGGTGTTCCACCCCAAGGGCGGCATCATCCGTCGGGAAATGGAGGACTACTCGCGTCGCAGGCACGAGCAGGCCGGGTACGAGTTCGTCTACTCCCCGCACATCAGCAAGTCCCAGCTGTTCGAGACCTCGGGGCACCTGCCGTACTACTCCGACACCATGTTTCCGCCGGCGGAGATGGAAGGCGCGCAGTACTACCTCAAGGCGATGAACTGCCCGATGCACAACCTGATCTTCCGGTCGCGGGGACGGTCGTACCGGGAGCTGCCGCTGCGGCTGTTCGAGTTCGGCACCGTCTACCGGTACGAGAAGTCCGGCGTGGTGCACGGGCTGACCCGGGTGCGCGGGTTGACCATGGACGACTCGCACATCTACTGCACCCGGGAGCAGATGCCCGGTGAGCTGCGCTCGCTGCTCGCCTTCGTGCTCGACCTGCTGCGCGACTACGGACTCGACGACTTCTACCTGGAGCTGTCCACCCGCGACGACTCGGACAAGTTCATCGGCGACCCGGCCGAGTGGGCCGACGCCACCGAGACCCTGCGGCAGGCGGCGATCGACTCGGGGCTGGAGCTGGTGCCCGACCCGGGCGGCGCGGCCTTCTACGGCCCGAAGATCTCGGTGCAGGCCCGTGACGCGATCGGCCGGACCTGGCAGATGTCCACCATTCAGCTGGACTTCAACCAGCCGAAGCGGTTCGGCCTGGAGTACCAGGCCGCCGACGGCACCCGGCAGCAGCCGATGATGATCCACCGGGCGTTGTTCGGGTCGATCGAGCGGTTCTTCGGCATCCTCACCGAGCACTACGCCGGCGCGTTCCCGGCCTGGCTGGCGCCGGTGCAGGTGATCGGCATCCCGATCCGCACCGACCACGGCGACTACCTGGCCGAGTTCGTTGCCATGCTGCGGGCCGAGGGCATCCGGGCCGAGGTGGACTTCTCCGACGACCGGATGCAGAAGAAGATCCGCACCGCCCAGCAGCAGAAGGTGCCGTTCATGGCGATCGCCGGTGACGCCGACGTGTCGGCCGGGACCGTCTCCTTCCGCTACCGCGACGGTTCGCAGCGTAACGGGGTGCCATTGGTCGAAGCGGTGGCCCACGTCGTCGACGTGGTGCGGTCCCGGACCAACGTCAACCCGACCGCGACCGTGTCCGGCGGTCAGCCGGTGTCCGAGGGTCAACTGGGGCCCGCCGGGCAGTGAGCCGGGTCGCTGTCGGGTGGGTCCGGTCGGGCCGAGCCCGTACGATCACGGGGTGACTGGCACGACCGGACAACCCGGGCCGGATGGCCTGGAACGACTCTGGACACCGCACCGGATGGCGTACATCTCCGGTGCGGACCGGCCCGACGGCGGCTACGACTCGCCGACCGGCTGCCCGTTCTGCCTGGCCCCGGGCCGACCGGCCGAGCAGAGCCTGGTGGTGGCCCGGGGCGAGCGGGTCTTCGCCGTGCTCAACCTCTACCCGTACAACCCCGGTCACCTGCTGATCTGCCCCTACCGGCACGTCGCCGACTACCCGGAGCTGGACCGGGCCGAGACCGCCGAGCTGGCCGAGTTCACCCAGACCGCGATGCGGGTGATCCGCGCCGTGAGCAGCGCGCACGGCTTCAACATCGGGATGAACCAGGGTGGGGTCGCCGGTGCCGGCATCGCCGCCCATCTGCACCAGCACGTGGTGCCCCGGTGGGGCGGGGACGCCAACTTTATGCCGGTGATCGGCCGTACCAAGGTGCTGCCGCAGCTGCTCGCCGACACCCGCGACCTGTTCAGCGGGGCATGGCCGGCGACCTGACAGGGGCGTCCGGCGACCTGCTGGCACTGGCGACGATAGCCAGCGACGCGGCCCGAATCAGGGACTCGCACGACGCGGCCATGACGGGTCTGGCCCGGGACGTGTTGCTCAATCCCGAGCTGATGCTCGCCCTCCGCGAGCTCATGATCGAGCCGCAGATCCAGGCGATGCGTCGGATGCTGCAGCGACACGTCGACGCCGGGCGGATCGGCCCGGACAACCCGGTCCTCGATCTGGTGGACCAGATCCTTCTCGGTCCGTTGCTGGCCGGCCAGCTCTACCTCGGTCACCGGCCCGGCCTGGCCGCCCGAATCGTCGATGAGGTCCCTCTGCCGCTGCTGAGCGCGACGCGCGGCTGAGTAGGCTCCCGCGCCGTCTGGCCCAGGTCATCCGACGAGCTCGTTGCCTGTTCCGAGCGATCACGGTCCGTGATCGTTGATTCGCGCTGTCAAGATTGGGGAACCTCGATGTCAACAAACCGTATCCTGGTCACCGGTGGCACCGGCTTCGTCGCCTCGTACGTGATCCGAAGTGCCCTGGCCCGCAACTTCCAGGTCCGGACAACCGTACGCTCGCCGGCCCGGACCCCCGAGCTACGCCGCACCGTCGGCGACGACTCCATCGAGGTGGTGACCGCCGAAACGATCTGGTCGTGCCGGCCCGCGACGGCACGCTCAGAGTGTTGCGGGCCGCCCGCGACGCAGGAGTACATCGGGTGGTGATGACGTCGTCGTTTGGGGCGGTCGGCTATGGCCAGCAACCGCCGGACCGTCCCTTCACCGAACAGGACTGGACGGATCCCGACGCGCCGGGTATCGACCCGTACATCAAGTCCAAGACCATCCCTCCTCGGTCGGCATCATCCAGGCGATGCTGTCCGGCCGGATGCCGCGCGTTCCCGACCTGTGGGTGTCCCCGGTCGATGTGCGGGACCTCGCAGACCTGCAGGGCCGCCATGCTGACGCCGGAAGCGCCGGGCACCGCTACCTCGCCGCCAGCGGCGACCTGCTGTCGTTGCGGGATATCGCCGCGATCCTGCGCCGCCGGCTCGGCGCGGACGCAGCGAAGGTCTCCATCCGGGCGATGCCATCGACACTGGCGCGGATTCTGGCCCCGTTCGTCCCGCAGCTGCGGGCAATGGTCGGCAACCTGGGGGTGCGTCGCCCGGTCTGCACCGACGCCGCCCGCGAGACCTTCGGCTGGACTCCGCGGCCGGCAGAGGACACTGTCGTCGACACCGGACGCAGCCTCGTCCACAGCAGCCGGACCGGAAGCTGAGGGTCAACTGGCCGATACGCGTTCGTAGCGGGCGAACGCCCGCTGGAACGTGCCGGCACCTCCGGTGATCGAGCGCAGCTGCACCGCGTACCGCAGCAGTTCGGTCGCCGGCACCTCGGCGCGGATCACCGTCCGGTCGCCGGAGTCGTCGTCGCTGGTGGTGCCGAGCACCCGGGCGCGTCGGCTGGCCAGGTCGCCGAGCACCGACCCGACCGCACCGTTCGGCACCCGCACCATGATCGCATCGACCGGTTCCAGCAGCGTCGGTCGGCCGGTGGTGGCCGCGTCCCGCAGGGCCAGCGCCCCGGCGGTCTGGAACGCCGCGTCCGACGAGTCGACCGGATGTGCCTTGCCGTCCACCAGGGTCACCCGCAGGTCGACCACCGGATGTCCGCTGACCACGCCCCGGTCCATCTGGGCCCGTACGCCTTTCTCCACCG
This sequence comes from Micromonospora sp. LOL_014, assembly GCF_048060245.1. NCBI lineage: Bacteria > Bacillati > Actinomycetota > Actinomycetes > Micromonosporales > Micromonosporaceae > Micromonospora > Micromonospora sp. LOL_014. Next base: position 8,495 of record NZ_JBHMIP010000037.1, on the reverse strand, counting down.
ACGGGATGTAGTTGTGCGGCACCGCCCCGCCGACCACCCGGTCGACGAACTCGAAGCCGCTGCCCTCCGGAAGCGGCTCCACCTCGATGTCGCACACCGCGTACTGTCCGTGCCCGCCGGACTGCTTCACGTGTCGTCCGTGCCCCCGGGCCGGCGCGGTGAACGTCTCCCGCAGCGGCACCCGCACCGGCTCGACGTCCACCTCGACGCCGCCGGAGCGCAGCCGGCCCAGCAGTACGTCGGCGTGCGCCTCGCCCATGCACCAGAGCACCAGTTGGCGGGTCTCGGCGTTGCGTTCCAGCCGCAGCGTCGGATCACCGGCGACCAGCCGGCCCAGGTTGCGGGCCATCGCGTCCTCATCCGACCGGGTACGGGCGACGACCGCCACCGGCAGCAGCGGTTCGGGCATCTCCCACGGCTCGACCAGCAGCGGATCCGTGGCCGCCGAGATGGTGTCACCGGTCTCCGCGCTGCCCGACTTGGTCAACGCGCAGATGTCCCCGGCGACGCAGACCTCGACCTCCCGAAGCTGGGCACCCAGCGGGCTGTAGATGTGCGCCACCCGTTCGTCGGCGTCGTGGTCGGGGCGGCCCCGCTGGCTGAGGCCGTGCCCGGCCACATGCACCGTACGGTCGGTGCGCAGCGTGCCGGAGAAGACCCGGACCAGCGATACCCGGCCGACGTGCCGGTCGACGGTGGACCGGACCACCTCGGCGACCAGCGGGCCGGCCGGGTCGCAGCCCAGCGGCGGCCGGGGCGTGCCGTCCAGCCCGGTCACCGCCGGCAGAGTGTGCTCGGGCGGTGCCGGGAAAGCGGCGGTCAACAGCCACAGCAGCGCGTCGAGCCCGACCCCGGTGTGGGCGCAGACCGGCAGCACCGGATGGAAGTGGCTTCGGGCCACCGCCGTCTCCAGGTCGTCGACCAGCATCTTCGGGTCGAGCTGCTCGCCGGCGAGGTACCGGTCGAGCAGGGTCTCGTCCTCGCTCTCGGCGATGATCCCCTCAATTAGTTCGTCGCGTGCCTCGGCGATCGCCGGCAGGTGCTCCGGGTCCGGCTCCCGCACCTGCGGGGGATGGCCGGTCGAGTAGTCCAGCACCTGCCGGGCGAGCAGGTCCAGCAGCCCGGCGATGCCCACCCCGTCGTCGGCGAGCATCGGCAGGTGCAGCGGCAGTACGTTGTCGCCGAAGACCCGCTGACACAACGCGACGGTCTCGTCGACGTCGGCGCGCGGATGGTCGAGCCGGGTGAGCGCCACCGCCCGGGGCATGCCGACCGCCGCGCACTCCTCCCACAGCGCGGCGGTGGCCGCGTCCATCCCGTCCGCCGCGCAGACCACGAACAGCGCGGCATCGGCGGCGCGTAGCCCGGCCCGCAGCTCGCCGACGAAGTCCGCGTACCCCGGGGTGTCCAACAGGTTGACCTTGATGTCGCGGTGGACCAGCGGCGCGCAGCTCAACGCGACGGAGCGTTGCTGGCGTACCGCGGCCGGGTCGTGGTCGCAGACCGTCGTGCCGTCCGGGACCTGCCCCGCCCGGCTGATCGTCCCGGTGGCGGCCAGCAACGCCTCGATCAACGTGGTCTTGCCGGCACCGGAGTGCCCGACCAGCACCACGTTGCGCAGCTGTTCGGGATCGGTGACCACCGCAACGGACCCGCCGGGCCCCCTGTCGTGGTTCTTCTGCGCCATGACTGCGCACCTCCTGGCTGCCTGACTGGGTGGGGCGACTGTGCTGCGGTCCAGGCCGGCTCCGGTCCGGACCGGAACGGCCGGGGACCGCAGAGGATGACCGCGGGGTGAATCCGCGGCGACATCTTCAGGCGGGCGGGACCTGCTCGGTAAAGTGAAGCGGGCCCGGGGGAGCTCGCTCACGTTCACGTGTCGATCCCACACCCGCGACGCGCCGTACACAAGTCCGGCGCGCGAGGTGACCGCCACCGGTTCACGTTCGTGGCCACCGTGCCGACCCTTTCCGTCGACCGTTATCGTGGGACCGCCATGGCGAAGATCTTCAGAGTGTCCGTCCGCGCGGGTATCACCCGGGTGATCGAGCCGGTAGCCCGCGGACTGCTCGGCGCAGGGATCTCGCCGAACGCGGTCACGGTCGCCGGCACCATAGGTGTGCTCGTCGGGGCGATCGGCTTCGGCGCCCGCGGCCACCTGATCACCGGTTTGGTGATCGTCACGCTGTCCGCCCTGACCGACGTGCTGGACGGCACGATGGCCCGGCTGCGCGGCGGATCGAGCACTTTCGGCGCGTTTCTCGACTCGAGCATGGACCGGATCGCCGACGGGGCGATCTTCGGCTCGGTAGCGTACTGGTTCGCGGTCAGCGGCAACCGGGCGGGTGCGGTCGCGGCGCTGATCTGCCTGGTCGCCGGCGGCATCGTGTCCTACGTGAAGGCGCGCGCCGAAGGGCTCGGGATGACCTGCAACGTCGGCGTCGCCGAACGGGCCGAGCGACTGATCCTGGTCGGCGTCGGTGGCCTGCTCAGCGGCCTCGGTGTCAGCTGGGGGCTGCCGGCCGCGCTCTGGTTGCTCGCCGCGCTGTCGCTGGTGACGATCTGGCAGCGGATCGCCCACGTGCACCAGCAAACCGCCGCTGCGGCGGGTCCCCGGCAGGCGGCGCAGGGCGTGGACGCGTGACCCCGGTCGAGCTGGGCTACGCGGCGGCCTGGCGGCTGATCCGGATGCTGCCCCGGCCGGCCGCCGCCGCCCTGTTTCGCGTCGGCGCCGACCGGGCTCATCGGCGCGGCGCGGCGTCGGTCCGCCGGCTCGCCGCCAACCTGCGCCGGGTGGTCGGCCCGGATCTGTCAGCGGCCGAGTTCGATCGGCTCACCCGGGACGCGGTGCGTTCGTACGCCCGGTACTGGATGGAGATGTTCCGGCTGCCGTCGCTGAGCCGGCAGCAGCGGCTCGCCGGTTTCCACCTGGCCGGTGCGCAGATGCTCGCCGCCAACGTGGCCGCCGGGCGCGGCTCGGTGGTGGCGTTGCCGCACGCCGGCAACTGGGACGCGGCGGGCGCCTGGGTGGCGGCCAACGGCTGGCCGCTGACCACGGTCGCCGAACGGCTGCGACCCGAAGGCGTCTACAACCGGTTCGTCGCCGTCCGGCAACGACTCGGGATGGAGATCGTCCCGGCCTCTGGCGGTCCCCGGCCACCGTTCGACGTCCTGATTGACCGGCTCGCCGCCGGCCACGTCGTGCCGCTGCTGGCCGACCGTGACCTGTCCGCCCGGGGTGTCGAGGTCACCTTCTTCGGTGGCCGGACCCGGATGCCGGCCGGTCCGGCGCTGCTCGCGCTGCGTACCGGTGCCCCGCTCTACGTCACCACCATGTGGTTCGAACCGGACCGCGCACACGGCGCGTTGGACGGGCCGGTGCCGCTGCCCGACCCGTCGGCCGGCCCGCTGGACGTGCGGGTCCGCCTGCTGACCCAGCAGATCGCCGACCGGCTGGCGGTTGGCATCGCCCGCCACCCGCAGGACTGGCACATGATGCAGCGGCTGTGGCTGGACGAGCTGCCCGACCCCGACCCCGACCGGTCGGGCAGCTCGGCCACCGGGCCGGGTTGAGCGGGGGCCACCGTGCGGATCGGCATCGTGTGCCCGTACTCCTTCGACGTCCCCGGAGGGGTGCAGAACCACGTCGTCGACCTCGCTGAGGCGCTGATCGATCTCGGCCACGAGGTGAGCGTGCTGGCCCCAGCGGACGAGGACGCCGCGCTGCCGCCGTACGTGGTGGCCGCCGGCCGCTCGGTGCCGGTGCCGTACAACGGCTCGGTGGCCCGGGTGAGTTTCGGCCCGGTGGTCACCGCCCGGGTCCGGCGCTGGCTCAACCGCGGCCAGTTCGATGTGCTGCACGTGCACGAGCCGTTCGCGCTCAGCGTCAGCCTGCTCGCGGTGCTCTGCGCCAGGGGCCCGGTGGTGGCTACCTTTCACACCGCGATGACCAGGTCTCGGGCGTTGGCCGCCGCGCAGGGCATGCTGCAGCTGGTGCTGGAGAAGATCACCGCCCGGATCGCGGTGTCGGCGCTGGCCCGCAGGGTGCAGGTCGAACACCTCGACGGCGGCGCGGTGGAGATCCCCAACGGGGTGGCGGTGGCGAAGTACGCCGGTGCCGAGCCGCTGCCCGGCTGGCCGGGTGACTGCGGCCCGGGCACCGGCGGCACGCTCGGCTTCCTCGGCCGGTTCACCGAGCCGCGCAAGGGCTTCGGCCTGCTCCGTGAGGCGTTCGTCGCGCTGGCCCCGGACCGCCCCGGGCTGCGGCTGCTGGTCGCCGGACCGGGCCGGCCCGACGACCTGTACGCCGCCGTCCCGGCCGGGTTGCGCGACCGGGTGACCTTCCTCGGGCTGGTATCGGAGCCGGACAAGGCCCGGATGCTGCGCAGCGTGCACCTCTACGTCGCGCCCAACATCGGCGGTGAGTCGTTCGGCATGATCCTCACCGAGGCGATGGCCGCCGGCGCGGCGGTGGTGGCCAGCGACCTGGACGCGTTCCGCCGGGTACTCGACGACGGCCGGGCCGGGGAACTGTTCCCCACCGGTGACCCGGTGGCGCTACGCGGCGCCGTCGCCCGGCTGCTGGACGACGCGCCGCGCCGGGAAGCGCTTGCCGGCCACGCCCGGCAGGTGGTGGCGACCTTCGACTGGCCCGCGGTGGCCCGCCAGGTGCTGGAGGTGTACGCCGCCGCGATCGAAGCCACCGACGGGCGGGTGCTCTACCAGGAGTGGGCGGAGCCACCATGATCGGGTCCACGGGGCCTACGCCGGCGGCACTACGATGCCGGGAATGCGGTGGGTGGTCGGTGTGAGCGTCGCGGTCGTCCTGTTTTCGGCGTACCTCACCTGGACCGCGGCCCGGGTGGACCGGCTGCACGTCCGGGTGGCGGCGGCCGCCCGGGCGCTCGACGCGCACCTGCTGCGCCGGGCCGCGGCCGCCGCGGTGCTCGCCGAGGAGCAGTACGCGGTGGAGCTGTACGCGGCGGCCCGGATCGCGTTGGACGCCGCGTCGCCGGAGGAGCGTGAGGCCGCCGAGAACGACCTCACCCGGCAGTTGCGGGCGACGGCGCTGACCAGCCCGGATCCGGCGACCGAGGCGGTGGTGGTGGCCAGCCGCAGGCTGGTGCTGGCCCGTCAACTGCACACCGACCTGGTCCGCGACGCGTTGCTGGCCCGCCGGCGGCCGCTGGTGCGGCTGCTGCGCTTCGGCCGCCGGCACGACGAACCCCGCTACTTCGACATCGACGATCCGACGCTGGCGCGGGTGGTGGATCCGACCCGCCAGTGAGCCGGGCCGACCCGCCAGTGACCTGGGCCACAGGGCAGGCCACCGGGTTGTCGATTGGCTGTCGGTGGACCCTGCCGGCGGGCGTAGCATCCCAAGACGTACCCCTGTCGCGTACTTCGCCGAGGAGCCGATCCGCCGTGTCCGAGACCCCCGCTGCTCAGGCCGCCACCCCGGGTGCCGTCGCGCCAACCTCCGTCACCGGTACCGCCCGGGTCAAGCGCGGCATGGCCGAGATGCTCAAGGGCGGCGTGATCATGGACGTGGTCACGCCCGAGCAGGCCAAGATCGCCGAGGACGCCGGCGCGGTCGCGGTGATGGCCCTGGAACGGGTGCCCGCCGACATTCGCGCCCAGGGTGGCGTGTCCCGGATGAGCGACCCAGACATGATCGACGGCATCATCGAGGCGGTCTCCATCCCGGTGATGGCCAAGGCCCGGATCGGGCACTTCGTCGAGGCCCAGGTGCTGCAGGCGCTCGGTGTGGACTACGTCGACGAGTCCGAGGTCCTCACCCCGGCCGACTTCGCCAATCACATCGACAAGTGGGCGTTCACCGTGCCGTTCGTCTGCGGGGCCACCAACCTCGGTGAGGCGCTGCGCCGGATCACCGAGGGCGCCGCGATGATCCGCTCCAAGGGTGAGGCCGGCACCGGCGACGTCTCCAACGCCACCACCCACATGCGGCGCATCGGCGCCGAGATCCGTCGGCTGACCTCCCTGTCGCCCGACGAGCTCTACGTCGCGGCGAAGGAGCTGCAGGCCCCGTACGACCTGGTCCGGGAGGTCGCCGAGACCGGGAAGCTGCCGGTGGTGCTGTTCACCGCCGGCGGCATCGCCACCCCGGCGGACGCGGCGATGATGATGCAGCTCGGCGCCGAGGGGGTCTTCGTCGGCTCCGGCATCTTCAAGGCCGGCAACCCGGCCCAGCGGGCGGCGGCGATCGTCAAGGCCACCACCTTCCACGACGACCCGGACGTGCTCGCCAAGGTCTCCCGTGGGCTCGGCGAGGCGATGGTCGGCATCAACGTCGACGACATCCCGGTGCCGCACCGCCTCGCCGAGCGCGGCTGGTGACCGGCGCGGCCCAGCCGGCTCCCGACGCGCGGGTGCGGGTCGGCGTGCTGGCGCTGCAGGGCGACGTCCGCGAGCACCTGCGGGCGCTGACCGAATGCGGTGCCACCGCCCGGCCGGTCCGTCGCCCCGAGGAGCTGGAGCAGGTCGACGCGCTCGTGGTGCCCGGCGGCGAGTCGACCACGATCAGCAAACTGGCGGTCGAGTTCGACCTGCTGGAGCCGATCCGCAAGCGGATCGCCGCCGGGATGCCGGTGTACGGGTCCTGCGCCGGCATGATCATGCTGGCCGACGAGATCCTCGACGGCCGGGCTGACCAGCGGTCCTTCGCTGGCATCTCGATGGCGGTCCGGCGCAACGCGTTCGGCCGGCAGGTGGATTCCTTCGAGGCTCCGGTGGCCATCGACGGTGTCGACGGCCCGCCGTTCCACGCGGTTTTCATCCGCGCGCCGTGGGTCGAACGGGTCGGCGACGACGTCGAGGTGCTGGGCCGGGTAGCCGCTGGTGCGGCCACAGGTAGGATTGTCGCGGTTCGGCAGGGCAATCTGCTCGCCACGGCCTTCCACCCAGAGCTGACCGGCGACCGTCGGGTGCACCGACTGTTCGTGGAGATGGCCGTCGCGGCAGGCTGACCCCGCAGGTGGGAAGCGACGGAGGTGCACATGTCCGGCCACTCCAAGTGGGCGACGACCAAGCACAAGAAGGCGGTCATCGACGCCAAACGCGGCAAGATGTTCGCCAAACTGATCAAGAACGTCGAGGTCGCCGCCCGGACCGGCGGGGGTGACCCGGCCGGCAACCCCACCCTGTACGACGCCATCCAGAAGGCGAAGAAGAGCTCCGTACCCAACGACAACATCGACCGCGCGGTCAAGCGCGGCTCCGGCCTGGAGGCCGGCGGCGCCGACTGGCAGACGATCATGTACGAGGGGTACGGGCCGAACGGTGTCGCCCTGCTCGTCGAGTGCCTGACCGACAACCGCAACCGGGCGGCGACCGAGGTGCGTACCGCGCTGACCCGTAACGGCGGCTCGCTGGCCGACGCCGGCTCGGTCTCCTACCTGTTCTCCCGCAAGGGCGTGGTGATCGTGCCCAAGGGTGAGCACTCCGAGGACGACGTCATGCTCGCGGTTCTCGACGCCGGTGCCGAGGAGGTCAACGACCTCGGCGAGGCCTTCGAGGTGGTCAGCGAGCCGGGCGACCTGGTCGCCGTACGCACCGCGCTGGTCGACGCCGGTATCGACTACGAGTCTGCCGAGTCCTCCCTGGTGCCGAGCATGAACGTGCCGCTGGACGAGGACGGCGCCCGGCGGATCTTCAAGCTGATCGACGTCCTGGAGGACTGCGACGACGTGCAGAACGTCTACGCGAACTTCGACGTCTCCGACGAGGTCCTCGCCGCCGTCGGCTGACCGTAGACTCCACCGTCCAGATATACGCTTAGCTGCGATATATTGTTGGCTGGGAGGTATATCTCATGGCCAAGACGCTGCTGGATCTTGATGAGGACCTGCTGGCGGAAGCCACCGCCGCGCTGGGCACAAGCACGAAGCGGGAGACGGTGACGGAGGCACTCCGGCAGGCGGTAGAGACCAGCCGCGAGCGTCGGCAGCGGGCACTGGCCGACCTGCAGGAGATCGCTGACTCCGGCGGTTTCCACTTCGATCAGCTCGACGAACTCGACAGGTGAAGTACCTGGTCGACACGAGTGCCCTGGTTCGGATGCTGCGTCGCCAGGTCGACCCGCACTGGTCCGACCTGGCCGCGCGCGGCATGATCGCGGTCTGCGATCCCGTGCTCGTAGAAGTGCTCACCATCGCGGATGCCAAGGCGTACGAACAGGTCGAAGGAGGGCTACGTGACCTGTACCCCTGGGTTCCGGTACCGGACGACGCCTGGCGGGTCGTGCGTGCCGTGCGGACCGAACTCGCCAGCCACAGCGCCCACCAAGGGGTGTCGGTGGCCGACCATCTCGTGATCGCCACCGCGATCCGTCTGAAGTTGACAGTGCTCCACCAGGACGCCGATTTCGAGACTGCGGCCCGCTTCGTGCCGCAACTGGCTCAGGAGCGGATCGCCCAGGGCTGTTGCGTAGTCGGTTGAGGGGCTCTTGAGCTGGGGTTTTCGATGGGATTCGG
>NZ_JBHMIP010000036.1:0-53303 GCF_048060245.1 Micromonospora sp. LOL_014 | reverse complement strand
GCCTACTACTTCCAGGTACCCGCATGTCCGGATCTTGGACCCTATTGCCGGTCGCTCTTACCCGTGGTTGAAGGGTGAACACCTCGCGGAGGAGGACTACCAGCGCCGGACCAGTAGCGTCGCGTCGACCGAGCCACCGGCGGCCATGTCGTACGCCGTACCTGCGCTGGTTCCGGGGCCAGTTGGGTGAAGATCTGCTGGACGTCGCACAAACTGACCGTGGGCTCGGCGACCGCCCGCTCGGCAAGGGTCAGACGCTACGGGCGGTCAGGCGGTGGCCAGGGCCCGGGTCGGTGGCAGCCGGGCGGCCTGCAACGCCGGATAGCCGCCGGCGACGACGCCGACCAGCAGCGCCCCACCCAGCCCGGCGAGGGTCGCCCCGGGCGGCACCACCACCGGCCAGCCGTTGGCGATCGCGTAGCCGGCGGTGGCGGCCAGGCCGAGCACCATACCGGCGAGGCCGCCGAGCAGCGACAACGCCACCGACTCAGTGAGGAACTGCGCCCGGATCTGGCCCCGGCTCGCACCCAGCGCCCGACGCAGCCCGATCTCCGACCGGCGTTCCAGCACCGAGATCACCATCGTGTTCGCCACCCCGATCCCGCCAACCAGCAGCGCGACCCCGGCCAGCGCCAGGAACAACGACGCGAAACTGCTCTCGGTGGCGCGCTTGGCCGCCAACGCGTCCGACGGCCTGGTCACCTGCACCTTGCTCGGCCGCTGCGGGTCGATCGTCGCCGGCAGCACCGCCCGCACCGCCTCGATCGCCGGCTCGTGCGCCCGCAGGTAAATCACCGTCGGATGCCCGCCGAAGCCCAGCCTCTCCTCGGCAGCCGGCCAGCCGACCAGCGCCGACCGGTCGATTTCCGGGGCCAACGGCAGCGGCTCCAGAATGCCGATCACGGTGAACCACTCGTCGCCGACGCGGACCTGTGTCGGGGAGTCCGCCGGGCCCAGGTCGACGATGCCCAGCCGGGTCGCGGCGACCGCGCCGAGCACCACCGTCGGCAGCCGTTCGGTGGCGGCGTCAAGGTAGCGGCCGGTCCGCAGCCGCGCGTCGAGCGTCACCGGCAAACTCTTCTCGCTGGCCAGCACCGTCAACCCGGAGCCGTCGCGTGGGTCGATCCAGTCGGAACGGCGGATCACCGTGTTGGTGTTGGCGACCGCGCTGGTCGCGGTCACCGGACCGATCCGGGCCACCATCGCCGGGGCCTCCACCGGCAGCCGGGTGACCCCGTCCTCGTCAGGCTGGGCCGTCGCCTGTAGCAGGTTCACCCCGAGGGCGGACAGCTCGGCCAGCAACGCCCGCTCACTGGCCGCCGGGATGCCGGTGACCACGATCATCGTGGCGATACCGATCGAGATACCCAGCGCCGACAGCGCCGCCCGCAATCGGCGGGTCCGGATCCCGACCAGCCCGAGTCGGAGCAGGTCCAGCGGGGTGATCCGCACCGGGCGCGGCAGCTGCACCGGCGCAGCTCCGACCAGTTGGGGGGATTCCATCCGGCTCACGGCACGGCCACCGGCTGCTGACGGACGTCGCCGACCAGCCGGCCGTCGCGAATCTCCACCCGGCGCGGCAACCGCGCCGCGACGTCCCGGTCATGGGTGATTACCGCGATGGTGGTGCCGTCGGCGTTGAGCGTGATGAGCAGATCGAGCACGGCACGACCGGTGGCGGTGTCCAACGCACCGGTCGGCTCGTCGGCCAGCACCAACGCCGGCCCGTTGACGAGTGCACGGGCGATCGCGACCCGCTGCCGTTCCCCGCCGGACAGCTGCCGGGGCAGGTGCCCGACCCGGTGCGCGAGACCGACCCGGGCCAGCGCCTCGGCGGCCAACGGCCGACGGCGACGGCGCGGTACGCCCGCGTACAGCAGCCCGGTGGCGACGTTCTCCGCCGCGGTCAACCCGTCGGTGAGGTGGAACTGCTGGAAGACGAAGCCGAGCCAGCGCCCACGCAGCGCCGACAGCTGCCGGTCGGACAAGGTGGTCACGTCGTGCCCGCCGAGCCGGACCGTACCGCTGGTCGGACGGTCCAGGGTGCCCATGATGTTGAGCAGAGTGGACTTGCCGGAGCCGGACGGGCCGACGATGGCGACCAGCTCACCGGCGTGGATGTCGAGGTCAACGTCGGTCAACGCGGCGACACCGCCGGGGTAGCGCATCCCGGCCCGGACGACCGACAGCACCGGAACGCTCACGACGTGGTCACCACCGTCAGTCCCTCGTCGAGACCGGCGCCGGTGACCTCGACCATGCCCTTGGTGAACAGCCCGGTCTCGACGGCGATCAGTGCGCCGTCGGTCAGCTGCACCGCGTACCCGCCCTCGGCGAGCGCGAGCAGCGCGCCGACCGGCACTGCGAGAACCTGCTCCCGCAGCTCAGTGCGGAACTGCACCCGGACCGGCGCGGACTCCAGCCCGCCGAGCACCGCCGGATCGTCGGGCACGACGGTGACGTCCACCGTCGGACCCTGCCCCGGCGGACCTTCTGACTCCTCGGCGACGGTGCCGACCGCGGTCACCGTGCCGGGGGCGGCCGCGCCGTCGGGCAGGGTGATCGTCACCGACGCGTCGGGCGCCATCCCGGTCGCCTCGCCAGCTTCCACCCGTACCGTGATCACCTTGTCGGTAGGGGTGACCGACATGATGTCCGTCGCGGCGCTGTCGCCGGGCAGCGCGGCGACCGAGCCGACCCGGACCTCGCCCCGCAGTACGGCGACGTCCCCGGCCTGAACGACCCCGGTGGCCGGCGCGTCACGGTCCCGCTGCCAGCTCTCGATGGCCGAGATCAGCTCCGGGGTGAGAACGGCGTCTCCGGACCGGACGATGGCCGTGCCGCCGCTCGGGGTCGGCGCCACATCCCCCTCGTCCGGCGACGCCGCCGCATCGCTCTCGCCGGTCGGCTCCGCCGCACCGTCCTGGTCCGACGGCGGCGCCGCCGGCACCGCGACGGCGCTGCCGACCGGCGGCTGCCAGCCGATCTGGTAGCCCAACGCTTTCAGGTTGTCAGCGACCACCCGCACGTCGCGACCGACCAGATTCGGCTGATCGAGGGAACGGAACAACGGCGTACCGCCGTAGAACAGCAGCACCGGCTGATCGTCCACCCGGTACAGCTGCTCACCGCGTTCGATCACGGATCCCTGCTCAGGCAGCCAGGTCAGCACCCCGTCGCTGGAGCCCCGCACCGGTCGGGCGGCACCGTAGCCGAGGGTGCCGACCAGCTCCCGGGCGTCGGAGATGTCCATCCGAACCACCTCGGTCGTCGCCACCCAGACCGGCTCCGCCGTCGCGGCGTCCGCCTCGGCCGTCGCGCCCCGACCCGGCCAGCCCCAGCGGGCCATCGTCCCGGTCACCACCAATCCGGCCACCACGACCACGACCGGCAGGCCGTACACCAGCGGCCGACGCCACCGGCGACCGGCGACCCTTCGCAGGAAGAACACCATGCCGGCCAGCGTCGCCGGCAATTGTGAGGAACCTGTCAGGCCGGTCTGGTGCGATTTCCCACCGCCGCGCCGACGCTGACACGCAGTATGGTTCGCCCCGTGGTTGCCCATGTGCTGATCGCCGAGGACGACCGGCGGCAGGCCGAGGTGCTGCGCCGCTACGTCGAGTCCGACGGACACCGGACCACAGTGGTCCACGACGGGCGCGACGCGCTCGACCAGGCCCGCCGGCACCGGCCGCAACTGCTGGTGCTCGACGTGATGATGCCCGGCCTGGACGGGCTGAACGTGTGCCGGATCCTGCGGCGCGAATCGGACCTGCTGGTGCTGATGCTCACCGCCCGTGCAGACGAGGACGACCTGCTGCGCGGGCTCGACCTGGGTGCGGACGACTACCTGACGAAGCCGTACTCGCCGCGGGAGCTGATGGCCCGGGTCCGGACGCTGCTGCGCCGGGTCGACCGGGTGCCGCGCACCATCGACGGGGTACGACGGGTCGGTGCACTCGCCGTCGACCCGGTCCGCCGGGAGGTCACCGTCGACGGACGACCGGTCAATTGCACGCCGGGCGAGTTCGCGATCCTGGCCGCCCTGGTCGAACAGCCGGAACGGGCCTTCACCCGGGCCCAGCTGCTGGAGCACACCCGGGGCGTGGACCGGGACTCGACCGAGCGGGCCATCGACACCCACATGGTCAACCTACGCCGCAAGATCGAACCGGACGTACGCCGACCGGCGTACCTGGTGACGGTGTACGGCGTCGGCTACAAGCTGCGCGACCCCGCCGGTGGGTGAGCCGACCCCGGCCGCGCGGGTGCCGCTGCGGCACAGCCTGATGCTGCGGCTACTCGGCACGTCGGTGCTATTGACGGTCTGCGCGGTCGTCGCCACCGCCTGGCTGACGGTGGCGACGACCACCCGGGCGATCGAGAAGGAGCAGGGCCAGTCCCTCGCCGACGACGTCAGCGTCTACGACGAGATGATCACGTACGCGATCGACCACCGCGACTGGTCGGCGGTCACGCCGGTCGTCGACGACCTCGCGTCGCGTACCGGCCGGCGGATCGTGCTGCTCGACCCGGTGACCCGCGACCCGGTCGCCGAGTCGGCACCCGGGCCGGCACTGCGCGACGCCCGCCCGTCGGCCATCGTCGACCCGCTCGACCTCGACCCGGCGCTCGCCGCCAGCCGTCAGGGGTCCAGCATCGACAGCCGGGTCGTCGGGCCGTACCAGCTGGGCGACGACCAACGCGCCGGCATCCGCAAGACAGCCGAGGACCATCGGGGCTGTCTGGTCAACAGGGCGGGACTCACTGCCGAGATCGTCGAGCTGCCGGGCGGCCGGTCGACGGTTGCGATCCTCGACGCCGACGCCGACGCCGACCGTGGCCGGTCGCTGGTCTGCCCGGAGCCGGCGCTGCTGCGCGAACCGTTCCCCAGCGAGGTCGCCCCGCTGGCCGAGCTTCTCGATCGGACCGAGACCTGCCTCGGCCCGGCCGCGGCGAGCATCGATCTGGCGATCACTCCGAGCCTGGAGGTCGAGGTGCTGCGTACCCTGCCGGGTGCGCCGACCGAAGCCGCCGCCCGCGCCTGCGTCGGGACGAGTCTGCACGACCAGCTCCGGGCGTACGTGGCACCGCCGGTGCTGTTGTTCGTCACCGATGCGACGGCCACCGACCCCGGGTTACCGACGGCCGACCTGTCCACCGGGAACCTGCTGCGAATCGCCGGTATCGCCGGGCTGGTCCTGCTGCTCACCGTGGCGGTCACCGTCGGAGTCGGAATGCGGCTGGTCCGGCCGTTGCGGGCACTGGCCGCAGCGGCCCGTGCGCCGGTGGACAGGCAACGCCCGGTCCCGGTCACCACCCGGGACGAGATCGGCAGTCTCGCCACCGCCTTCAACGACCTGGCACGCCGGCGGGACCAGCTGGAGCGGCAACGCCGGGCGATGGTCAGCGACGTCGCCCACGAGCTGCGGTCGCCGCTGACCAACATCCGGGCCTGGCTGGAGGCCGCCCAGGACGGGCTGGCACCGGCCGACACCCACACCCTCGAACTGCTCACCGAGGAGGCGACCCTGTTGCAGCATGTCATCGACGACCTGCGGGACCTGGCCGCGGCTGACGACGGCACCTTCGCGGTGCATCCGGAGCCGACCTTCGTCGGCGACGTACTCAGCCAGGTCGTCGAGGCCAACCGCGGGACCGCTGCCACCGTCGGGGTCACCCTGACCGGGACGGTGCACGGCGATCCGCAGGTCGTCCTCGACGCGGTACGGCTGCGGCAACTCGTCGGCAACCTGGTGGGCAACGCCGTGCGGCACACCCCGGCCGGGGGTTCGGTCACCGTCGAGTGCGCGGTACGCGACGACTGGCTGACCATCGAGGTGGTCGACACCGGGATCGGGATCGCCGCCACCGACCTGCCGAAGTTGTTCGACCGGTTCTGGCGGGCCGACGCCTCGCGCAGCCGGCGTACCGGCGGCAGCGGGCTGGGTCTGCCGATCGCCCGGCAGCTGGCCCGCGCACACGGCGGTGACATCACCGTGGCCAGCGAGCCGGGCCGGGGCACGCACGTCACCGTACGCCTCCCGGCCCGGTCGCCGGTCAGCTCCCGCTGAACGCCTCCGCTTCGCAGTCCTCGACCTCGGTGCCGGCCGGCAGTCCATCGGCGAGTGACAGGAAGTCTCCGTCGACGAACGCGTCGATGCCCCGGTCCTGCAGACATTCCGCCCAGGCCAGCAGCTTGTCCGGATACTCGGGGTCCAGGCGCAGGGAACGCTGCCACAGCCGTTCGGGTTCCAGCGGTGCGCAGTCCTCGGCGACCTGCCGCACCTCCGGGGTGTCCGCTCTCGTCTTCCGCTCCGTGTCCGATACCCCGTTGTCCTCGAAGCACTGCAGCCAGAGGTTCGTGAGCCGCTCCTGTTCCTCGGCGGACGTGTCGGGGCGGATCAACGGACGCTCGGCCTGCGGCGATGGTGACGCGTCCGGCCCAGCGCTGCCCGCGATTGAGGCGACGCCACTGTCGCCGGTGTCACCGGCCGCCCCTTGGGCACCGGTGGCACCCGCGCTCCCGTCACCGCCGCCGCACGCGGCCGACAGCCCGATCGCCGTCACGGCGAGCGCGGCCAGCAACGGTTCGGCCAGCCGGCTCATCGGACGCATCTGTCGATATCTGCTCATGCGAGCCAGAATCCCGGCCAACCGTCAGGAACCTGTCAGCATCGTCAGCCGGCGACGGCCAGGCGGGCGAGGTGCTCGTCGGTGAGGGCGAGGGTGACGCCGTCGAGCGCCGCCTCCAACTGGTACGGCTTGCTGCCGCCGAGGATCGGGCGGATGCCCTGCGCCACCAGCCAGGCCAGCACCACCTGGCCGCGGGTCGCGCCGGTGTCCCGGGCGACGTCGTCGAGCGCCGCGAGCCGCCGCGTACTGCCGGGATGGTCGTACACCGGCGGGATCGGCTTGGCCGGGTCGTCGTAGGCACCGGTCAGCAGCGGCGTGTACGCCCACACCTCCATCCGGTACGCCTGCGCGATGTCCCGCTGCTCGTCGCTGAGCAGGCCGAACGGATGGACCACCCCCTCGGGCAGCGTGCCGGGGCGGGCCCGTAGGTAGGTGGCGTTGAGTTGCAGGGCGTCGATCGGCCGGGTGCCGGTGGCGGCGGCGTGGGAGCGGGCCCGCTCGATGCGCCAGGCTGGGTGGTTGGACGCGCCGACCCGGCGTACGGCACCGGACGCGACCAGCCCGGCGACCGTGTCGACGGTCTCCTCGATCGGGGTGGCCCGGTCCTCCTGGTGCAGCCAGAGCAGGTCGACGCTGTCCACGCCAAGCCGGTCCAGGCTGCCGGCGACGGCGTCGGCGACGGCGCGGCGGCTCAGCCCGGCCCGCACCCGCGGCCACGATCCGGCCCACAGCGGCTCGGCCCCGACCTTCGTCGCGATGCGCACCCGCTGCCGTACGCCGGGGCGGGCGGCGAGCCACCGCCCGATGACCCGTTCGCTGTCGCCGCCCCGGCCGTCCTTGCTTGCCCAGAACGCGTAACAGTCGGCGGTGTCGATCCACTCGCCGCCCCGCTCGACGAACCGGTCGAGCAGGGCGAAGGAGGTCTCCTCGTCGATCCGGGTGCCGAACATCATCGCGCCCAGGACCAGCGGCGAGGCCGGTGCCGGCGTGCTGTTTTCGTACGTCATGGGTCCACCCTGCGACCTGGAGCGCGCTCCAGGTCAAGCGGTACCGTCGGCGGTATGACGGCCTACTCACCCGCCGAGGCGGCGGCCCGGTCCGGCTTCTCGATTGACACCCTGCGCTACTACGAACGGGAGGGCATCCTGTCGCCGGTCGCCCGCAACTCCAGCGGGCGCCGCGTCTACAGCGACGACGACCTGGGCATGCTCGACTTCCTGCGCTGCCTGCGGGACACCGGGATGCCGATTGAACGGCTACGCCGCTACGGCGAGCTGTGCCGTGACCCGCGGACCATCCCGGAGCGGATCGCGCTGCTGCGCGAGCACGCGGACGCGGTCGAGCAGCAGATCGAACAGCTGCACCGCTGGCGGGCCCGCCTCGGCGAGAAGCTCGCCTGGTACCAGGGCCAGGCGGCGGACACGACCGCAGCCGAGGGCTAGTCTGCCGGCTTTTCCGCCTGCCACCCCGCACCATGGGAAACAGCAGCTCAGACGGGGTGAGGAGAGCGATCGTGGCAGCACCGGTGGACAGCGTCGGCAAGGATCTGCAGTCGATGCGGGCGGGCGTCGAGCGGGCCCGGTCGGCCGCCGCGGCGGCGCAGGAGGAGGCCGAGCGGGTCGCTGGCCAGGCGGCGACCGGCGGCTTCAGCGGCATCGTGGCTGGCATGATCCAGGTACGCAACACGCTGAAGGAGCTGCAGGCCGGGCTGGCCGGGGCCGCCGGCACGCTCGACGAGGCGGCGGCCACCGTGGTGCCGGTGCCGAGGGAAGCCTCACCGGCGGAGGTGCTGACCACGCTGGGTCTGGCCGGCGACAAGCTGCGCACCGTCCACGGCGGGATCGGCGCGGCCGCCGCGAAGGCCGACGAGGCGGCGGCGCTGGTGGCGCGGGTGCTGGCCGGCGGCGACCCGGCCCAGCTGCTCGGTGCGCTCGGCACCGTCAAGGAGACGCTGGCGGCGGTACGGCAACGGGCCGGCACGGTCGACGAGTCGCTGTCCGCTGCCGCCGCCACCGCCCGCCGGGTCGGCGCGAACCCGGGCAGCTGACCGTCCGCCGCCGTTGAGGTTCGGCCGCCGCCATCCGGCCGTTCCGCTGCAGACAGCTCGCAGGAAATGGTGTGATTTGTGTGGGTCGGCAGCCTTCGTTCCATCGCCGGCGCAGTAGGCAGCCGGCGATGTGTCGGACGGCCCCGAGAAGGAGAGGCGATGCGTTTCAACCCGCTCGAAGAAACCGGTATCCCGCTGGAGAAACAGCTGCGGAGCTGGTCGGAACTCAACGTCGAGCCGTACGAGCCGCACGGGGTCGATCCGTACACCCGGTGCCGGGTGATCGTGATGAACGGGATCGAGGTGGAGGCGATCATGTTCAGCCACCAGATGAACCGGCACGTCGACGACCTCGAGTTACGGCAGAAGCTCGCCTACCTGCGCTACATCGAGCAACAGCAGCAGAAGGCGGTCAACTGGCTGATCCCCGGCCAGGAGTCGGTGCTGGAGGTCGTGCTCGGGTACGAGCAGGTGGCGACCGACATCACCGCCTGGGTCGCCCGCAACGAGCCCGACCCGTACCTGCGGCAGAACTACAAGTTCGGCCTGCTGGAGGACTTCGACCACCTCTACCGCTACTCCAACCTCTACGAGCTGACTCAGGGCAAGAAGGCGGAGGCGATCGTCGACTACCTGACCGAGGTCATGCCGGGGCGGCCGACGTCGCACCACCACCGCCACCCCGAGGACAACATCCGCAAGCACTACGACAAGCACACCGTCGACCCGCTGTCGCGGATGCACGCCATCACCATCACCGCCGCCGAGCAGCAGACGATGAACTACTACATGAACGTAGGGCCGGAGTTCGTCGAGCCGATCACCCGCGGCCTCTACCTGGAGATCGCGATGGTGGAGGAGGAGCACGTCACGCAGTACGAATCGATGCTCGACCCGGCGGAAAGCTGGCTGGAGCAGCTCGTCCACCACGAGTACAACGAGTGCTACATGTACTGGTCGTTCGCCCAGGACGAGGACGACCGCCGGATCAAACAGGTCTGGGAGCTGAACCTGGCGATGGAGATCGAGCAGCTCAAGGTGGCGGCCGACCTGCTGCGCCGCTACGACGGCCGGGAGCCGGAGCAGATCCTCCCCGCCGAGATGCCCCAGCCGACGAAGTTCCAGCCGAACAAGGACTTCATCCGCGAGGTGATCGCCGAACAGGTGGACATCACCACGTTCGGCACCGGTTTCGTCGCCGAGTGGCCGGAGCGCTACATCAAGCACATGGCGACGGTCAACGCCGGTGGCGCACCCAGTGAGCAGGTCATCGACGAGAACGCGCAGCGCAACGGCCGCGAGTACCGCAATATCACCGACGGCCCGTACCCGGCCGAGCAGTACGCCCGCGAGAAGGTTCGAGAGGAAGTCGTGCGATGACGCGCAGTGCCTTACGTACCGAGACCGGCGCGATGATCAAGCCGGGCCCGATGGCGACGGTCACGCCGGAGCGGGCGGTGGACGACGAGCAGTTGGCCGCCTTCGCCGCCGGCAGCGGCCTGAACGGCCCGTTCCTGGCCGATCAGCTCTCCGCGTGGATGACCCACGACCTGATGGGGGTCTGCCTGTTCGGCATGCTGGCCCGGCGCACCCCCAACCCGATCCTGGCGGGGCTGTACAACCGGCTCAGGACCTCGGCGACCGAGCGGATGCAGACCTGGGAGGCGCTGATCGGCGAGCTGGGCGGCATGCCCAAGTACGTCAGCCCGACCGCCCGGATGACCGGCGGCATGGACGAGAAGATCATCGCGTCGTTCCTGCTGAACGGCTCCGGTGACGAGCTGACCTTCGAGACGGCCGGGCTCAACGCCGCGTTCGCCACCCTGTCACTCGACGTACTCAACGCGCAGTCGCTGACGAACTGCGCCGAGAAGGCCGGCGACAGCCAGGCCAGGCAGGTGATGCAGGCGGCTGCCACCCGGCTCAGCGGGTCGGCGCAGGAGGGCCTGTCCGAGGTCGAGAAGGCGTTGAGCGCCAGCATGCTCCTGCAGCTCAGCAGCGGTACGGCGCAGAAGGTGATGCAGGGCATGGACAAGGCCGCTAGCAAGATCAAAAACGCGCTGCGCTGACGCCGATGTGAGGCTGAGATACCTATCCCGTTTGCCGATAGGTATCTCAGCCTCACATCGTGAGGGCCGTCGCCGGTAGCGAGCGGTCAGGCGGTGAAGGTGCTGGTTCTGGTGGCGGTGATGAAGGCGGACCAGCTCGCCGGGGATATCACCAGCACCGGCCCGGCCGGGTCCTTGGAGTCCCGCACGCCGACCACCCCGCCCAACTCGTCGGCCACCTCGACGCACTGGCCCTGATCGTTGGAACGGGTGCTTTTGCGCCAGGTGGCATCGGCCACCTCGACACAGTCGCCCTGATCATTGGAGCGGCTGCTCTTGCGCCAGGTGGCGTCGGCCACCTCGACGCAGTGGCCCTGGGCATTGGAACGGGTGCTCTTGCGCCAGGTGGCGGTGGACAAATCGATCATGACTCGTACTCCTTTGCGGTCCGGGCGAGGAGGTCACGTGTCGCGGCCTGACCCAGCGCGGCGGCCGCCAGGTCATCGAAGGCCATCGTATAAGAATCGGCTTCATTAGGGCGGTCCAAATAGAGCGCGCCGGTGAGGCCCTCGACGTAGACGGTGGTCGGCTCCAGCTCGGCGGGGAAGTCGAGCATCACGAAGCTGCCAGTCAGAGATCCGCTGTGGACACCGGCGCTGAACGGGATCAGTCGGATCGAGACGTTCGGCAGTTCGTCGACCTGGATCAGCCGGCGCAGCTGGGCGGCCATCACCACCCCGGAGCCGACCGGGCGACGGATCGCTGCCTCGTCCAGCAGGATGTCGAACCGGGGTAGATGCGGCTCCATCCGGGTGAGCAGCTTTGCACGCTGCAGCCGTGCCGCCACCCGCTGCTCGATGACCTCGGGCGACAGGCGCAGCGGGTTGCGCGTGAACACCTCGGTCGCGTACCCGCGGGTCTGCAATGGGCCGGAGATGAGGTCGACGTGGTACTCGCGGAGGTGGGAGGCGGCCTCCTCCAGGCCGATGAACAGCTCGAACCAGGACGGGATGCTGGCGTAGTCGTGCCACCAGCCCTTCTCCTTGGTCTTCGGGGCCAGCGCGGCCAACGCCTCGACGGTCTTCAGGTCCGCGCCGTACAGCTCGCAGAGCAGCACCACGTCCTCGGCGCGGATCGGCACCTCACCGCGCTCCATCCGCAGCAGCTTGGTCGCCGACCAGTCCAGCTCCCGAGCCGCCGTGGTCTGCGGGACCCGGGCCAGCCGCTCACGCAGCCGACGCAGCTCCCGACCGAGCTGGCGTCGCGGGACCGACGAGTTCAACAGGGCCGAGGACATTGGTGCCACCTCCTGGAATTGATCACCTGCGGATTGATCATGCACGTCTGGCAGGTCAACTCTCGGTCGACCGAGGTCTATTCGACTGACTGGCCATATCTCTACCACATGGCTCCGACACTGTTGCGTTGGCGCAGATTGACCGACAGACTCTTCTTCGTTCGGGAACGGGATCGAAGCGCCGCAAATCGGCGCTGACCTTTCGTCGACGAATACGGCATGACCGATCGGTGGGCCGGCAAACCATCCGAACGGTCAGCGCCGTTCTCCCCAATCAGGCGTGGCGGCCGGCACGGCACCCCCGAGCCGTCCGGCCGCCACGCCGCCGGAGAAACCCCAGCTCACCACGCTTACGCGAGAGGGTGAAGCGATGTCGTCAATCAGCTTCGGGATCGCCATGATCAGCTCCGCCATGATCGGATTTCTCGCCGGTCTGCTGAGCTTCAAGGTGAAGAGTCGCTGGTGTCCGGACTGCGGAGCGATGACCTACCCGCAGCCGCCACCCCCGCCGGAGTAGACCCAACGCCGCAGCACCGCCGACCTGCGTGCAATTTCCACGGCAACCAGTGAAATCGCAGAAAAGTAGTCTCGGACGGCTTTCCCGGACGGCAATACTGACGCGAGGAGAATCATGGCGTACCGCAATGACAAGCCCGACCGGTTCACCCGCCGGCCGCAACCGTCGGAACAGATCAACCGACGGCCCACAGCGGGCCGCCCGCCGCTGCCGAGCCGGGTTCCCGGCGAGACTGACATCGACACCGACCCGCGCTTCAACCTGGTCGGGGCGCGCGGCGTCGCTCCGGCACCCCGCGACGGCAGTCACGACCGGATCGACGACGGGCACGGTCACGCTGGCGACGGGCCGCAGTCGGACGGCGACCTGGCGCTCGTCGCACAGATCGCCAAGCGGATGGCCGAGCGGCACATGCCGGACCGGACCGGCGGCTGCCGGCACTGCGGAGGCACGTACTGCGAACTGTTCCTGGAGGCGCTCGCGGTGCTGGACCGGCGCGACCAGGCCGCCGCCCGACGCATCCGGGCCGTCCTGCAGTACGCCGGCCTCACCCCACCCTGACCGGCACCGCCCTGACCCGCGCCACCCTGGCCGAGCACCGCCCTGGCCACGCCCGGCGAACACCGCCGGCGCTGGCTCGCGCCCCGGTGTCCTCCGTGATCCGCCCGTCGCGGACCTGGACGACGCGGCCACAGCGGGCGGCCAGCCTGGATCGTGGGTCGCGATGTGAGGCTGAGATACCTATCGGCGAGTGGGATAGGTATCTCAGCCTCACATCGTGACGTCTGCCGGGATGGTGACAGAGGCGGCGGTGGCTCGACCGGATCAGGCAGCGGGCGCGACGGTGCCGGTGACCTCGCCGAAGCCGATCGTCGTGCCGGCCGGGCCGGGGGCGGTGGCCGAGATGGCGACGGTGTCGCCGTCTTCGAGGAAGGTGCGCTCGGACCCGTCGTCCAGTTTGATCGGCTCGGTGCCGCCCCAGGTCAACTCCAGGAACGAGCCGACCTGGTCACGCCGTTCACCCGAGACGGTGCCGGAGGCGTAGAGGTCGCCGGTGCGCAGCGACGCGCCGTTGACGGTCAGGTGCGCCAACTGCTGCGCCGGGGTCCAGTACATGCCGGCGAACGGCGGCTCGCTGACCCGGGTGCCGTTCCACTCGACGACGATCGACAGGTCCAGGCCGCGCCGTGACGACTCGCGCAGATAGTCCAGCACCGGCGGGTCCTGCGACGGGGCCGGCACCCAGGCGTGGTCGAGGGCTTCCAGCGGCACCACCCACGGGCCGACCGAGGTGGCGAACGACTTGCCCAGGAACGGGCCGAGCGGCTGGTACTCCCAGGCCTGGATGTCGCGGGCCGACCAGTCGTTGACCAGGGTCACCCCGAACACGTGGTCGGCGAACCGGTCGGTCGGCACCGGGTCGCCGAGCGCGGTCGGCACCCCGACGACGAAGCCGACCTCGGCTTCGATGTCGAGCCGGCGGGACGCGCCGAAGACCGGGCCGTCGGAGCTGCGCCGCTGGCCGCTGGGGCGCACGATCGGCGTACCGGAGACGACGACGGTGCCGGCCCGGCCGTGGTAGCCGATCGGCAGGTGCCGCCAGTTGGGGGTGAGCAGCGGCTGCCCGGGGCGGAAGATCTGCCCGACGTTGCTGGCGTGCTGCTCGGAGGAGTAAAAGTCGACGTAGTCGCCGACCGCGAACGGCAGCACCAGATCCACCTCGGACAGAGGGATCAGCAGCGGCTCGACGGCCGACCGGTGCTCGGTCTCGGTGAGCAGCTCGACGATCCGCCGCCGCACCGTCGTCCACTGTGCCCGGCCGAGGGCCAGGAAGGCGTTGAGGGTCGGCTCGCACAGGGCGCCGCCGGCGAGGATCAGGTCGGCATCCTCCGCGCCGCGCAGGTCGAGCACGAAATCGGCGATCCGTACGCCGAGCCGCCGCTCACCACCACCGCGGCGGAAGGCACCGTACGGCAGGGTCTGCACCCCGTACGGTGAGCCGTCGGCACCGGGCACCCAGCAGGTCGTCACGCGAATCCTCCGTTGATCAGCCCCAGCCGGACCAGGTCGGTCAGCGGGTCGGTGATGCTGCACGACCCGAAACCTACCCAGAGCGGCCGGTCGGCACCGCCGCGCGTACGGGCCGGCTCGATCAGCCGGGCGGCGTCGGCGGTGGCGAGCAGCTCGGCGACCTCGGCAACCTCGGCGCCCTCGGCGGCGGTGATCGTGGCGGCGAGCACGTTGAGGAAGCCGTGGTGGGTGAAGCCGGTCTCCGGGTCGGTGTCGCGGATGGCGTGGTGCAGCCCGGCGGTCAGTTTGAACGGCAGCGCCCGGTCGCGGCAGGCGCAGATGACGGCGGCCAGCTCGACCGGGGTGGGGAACAGTTCGGCGGCCAGCCCGCCGGTGCGGAACTTGGCGGCGACGTCGACGCCGCCGGCCCGCGCCTCGGCGAGGCTGTCCAGGGCGGCGAGCAGCCCCCAGGTGAGCGGCACCTCCGCGTACCCGCTGATCTTGGGCCAGCCGGCCAGGGCGGTGAGCAGCGCGCGCAGGCCGGGCTGCGGGTCCTCGCCGCGTTTGGCGACGGCGACCTCGACCTGCCGGGGCCGGATCCGGTCGGTCGGCAGCGCTTCGACAGCGGCCGGCAGCGCGGCCACACCGGTGTCGCCGATCAGGCCGATCTCCAGTTCGTCGCCCGGCCCGACCAGTCGCCGGGCCGCGTCGATCTCGGACGCGGGCAGCAGGAACGGGCCGACCAGGTCGGTGTACCAGGCGGTGCGGTGGCCGCGGTGCGCGGTGATCGCGTCGGGCAGGTCGGCGTTGCCCGGCGGGAAGACCGCAGCGTCGTCGACGAGGCCGGTGAAGATCCTGGGTACCTGCATTGACACGCCTCTGAACCTAGTGGATTCTACGATTAACGGACAACAGCGTCCGATTATCGGACACTACCGGCCGGTCAACGGGGAGATACGGAGGGTAATCATGCCCTACTACCGCAGTGTTGGCGAGATCCCCCGCAAGCGCCACACCCAGTTCCGCCAGCCCGACGGCAGCCTGTACGCCGAGGAGCTGATGGGTCAGGAGGGCTTCTCGTCCGACTCGTCCCTGCTCTACCACCAGCACCTGCCGACCGCCATCGTCGCCGCCGAGCCGTACCAGCCGGCCGCACACCGCCGGCTACCGAACCACCCGCTCACCCCACGCCACCTGCGAACCCACAAGCTGGACACCGGGCACACCGACGCCGTCCTCGGCCGGCAACCACTGCTCGCCAACGACGACGTGCGCGTCTCGTACGTCGTCGCCGACCGGCCGTCCCCGCTGTACCGCAACGCCACCGGCGACGAGTGCCTGTACGTCGAATCCGGTGCTGCCCGCGTGGAAACCAGCTTCGGGGTGCTCGGCGTCACCTCCGGCGACTACGTGATCATCCCGACGTCGGTGGTGCACCGGATCGTGCCCGTCGACGACGTACCGCTGCGGCTGCTCACCGTCGAAGCGACCGGCCACATCGGACCACCCAAGCGCTACCTGTCGGTGCGCGGCCAGTTCCTGGAGCACTCACCGTACTGCGAACGGGACATCCGCGGGCCGGGCAAACCACTGCTGGTCGACGGCACCGACGTCGAGGTCTACGTGCGGCACCGGCAGGGCTGGACCCGCCACGTGTACGCCCAGCACCCGTTCGACGTGGTCGGCTGGGACGGCCACCTCTACCCGTGGGCGTTCAGCATCTACGACTTCGAGCCGATCACCGGCCGGCTGCACCAGCCGCCGCCGGTGCACCAGACCTTCGCCGGCCCCAACTTCGTAATCTGCTCGTTCGTGCCGCGCAAGGTCGACTACCACCCGCAGGCGATCCCGGTGCCGTACAACCACCACAACGTCGACTCCGACGAGATGCTGTTCTACACCGGCGGCAACTACGAGGCGCGGCGCGGCTCCGGCATCGAACAGGGCTCGATCTCGCTGCACCCGGCCGGGTTCACCCACGGGCCGCAGCCCGGCGCCGTCGAGCGGGCGCTCGGTGCCGAGCACTTCGACGAACTCGCCGTCATGGTCGACACCTTCCGTCCGCTGGACCTCAGCGACGCGGCACTGTCCATTGAGGACACCGGGTACGTCTGGACCTGGGCCGGCAACGCCCGCTGACCGGCCCTACCGCCGACCGCTGGCCTGGCGCAGCACCATGAACTGGGCGACGGCGGCCGCCACGATCGCCGACACCAGCAGCCACGGGGTGGCGATCGCCGCGTAGCAGAAGATCAGCACCGGGGCGGCGGCCGCCGCGTACACCGCCGTCGCCAGCCGGCGGTCCACCAGCTGCGACACCACCTCGAGGATCCGGCCACCCGGCACCCGCCGGGCCAGGATCCAGATCAGCACGAACCCGCCGAGCGCGGCGACCACCGCCCAGCCGCGCGACGCCGCGCTGCCGGCCAGGCAGGCCACCGTCACCGCCGCGATCATGCTGTAGCCGGCACCGATCAGCACCAGCCGGCGCAGCTCCTCCTCGGGCGTCGGCGGCCGGTCGAGCCGGGGATCCATCGGTGCCGACCCGGGCGGTGCCGGAGCCCACCGAGGGGATCGGGCCGGCGCGGGCGGTGGGGGCGGTGCCATCGCGGTGGCCCGTTCGGCGAGCACCGCCAGCTCGGCGGCGTACCGCCGCTGTTCCAGGTGGATCACCCCGACGTCGTGCTGCGCCTCACCGATCAGCGGGTCCAGCCGCAGCGCCTCCCCGTAGGCCCGGTGTGCCAGGTCGAACAGCTCCAGCCGGGCCCCGACCAGCCCCAGCACCAGATGTGCCTGGGCGTCCTGCGGGGCCAGCTCCACCCCCCGCCAGGCGGCGTTGAGCGCCGGCTGGCCGTTGCGCGAGCCGGCCAGGATCGCCGCCCCGCTGCGCTGGGCGTACGCGTCGTCCGGATACGTCGCCAGCAGGTCGGTGGCGAGCCGGGCGGCGTCGGCGTACCGCAGCAGGTCGATCAGCGCCAGCCCGCGTACCACCAGCAGGGCGACCCGGTCCGGCGGGCCGGGTCGGGCAGCGGCGCCGGTGCCGGCGTCATCGGCGTCGGCCGGTGTGGTCGCCGCCGCTGCCTCGGCCGACCACGGGTTCGGCACGTCGTCCGCCCACGCGTCGATCGCGGCGAGGGCCTGCTCCGGGCGGTCGGCGGCGAGATGCACCCGGGCCAGCATGATCCGGGCGGCCACGCTGTCCGGGTCGAGGGCCACCGCGAACCCGATCTCACCGGCGGCTTCGTCGTAGCGGCCCAGGTCGGCCAGCAGCCCGGCGCGCTGCAGGTAGCCGTCGACGTCGGTGGGCGGCTCGGGGGAAGACTCGCTCGACACCTGTCGAGCCTATCCGGGCGGTCCGGACGGATAGACGAGCGCGACCGCCAGGCCGGCGAGGCCCTCGCCCCGGCCGGTCAGCCCGAGCCCGTCGGTGGTGGTGCCGGAGACGGTCACCGGCGCGCCGGCGGCGGCGCTGAGCAGCTGCTGCGCCTCGGCCCGCCGGGGACCGATCTTCGGCCGTACGCCGATCACCTGGATCGAGACGTTGCCGATCACGAAGCCGGCGGCGACCACCCGGCGGGCCGCCTCGGCCAGCAGGTCGACCCCGGCGGCACCGGCCCACTGCGGTTCAGCGACACCGAAGTTGGCGCCGAGGTCGCCGAGGCCGGCGGCGGAGAACAGCGCGTCACAGGCGGCGTGCGCGGCGACGTCGCCGTCGGAGTGCCCGGCCAGCCCGGTCTCGCCCGGCCAGTGCAAGCCGGCGACCCAGCAGGGCCGGTCGGCGGCGAAGGCGTGCACGTCGGTGCCGACACCCACCCGGGGAACGATCATCGCGCTGGCTCGGTCTGCAGGGCGATCATGAGGGCAGGGTACGGGTCGCCGGTTCGGTGGCGAGCAGGTGCTCGGCGATCACCAGATCGAACGGGCGGGTGATCTTGAGCGCCCGTTCTGAACCGGGCACGCAGAGCACTGGTACGCCGATCTTCTCCACCAGACCGGCGTCGTCGGTGTGCGGATCGACGGCGTCGGCGTGGGCGGCGGCCAGCACGTCACGCCGGAACCCCTGCGGGGTCTGCACGGCCCGCAGCGTCGACCGGTCGACGGTGGCCAGGACTGTCTCGTCGGCGTCCACCGACTTGATGGTGTCGACGACCGGGAGCACCGGGATGACGGCGTCGGCGCCGGCCCGGACCGCGGCGGCGACCGAGTCGACCAGGTCGGGTGGGGTGAGGGCGCGGGCCGCGTCGTGCACCAGGACGATCTGCGGGCCGGCGGGAACGGCGGCGAGCGCGGCGGCCACCGAGGCCTGCCGATGTGCGCCGCCCGGTACCACGATCAGCGGCAGACCGGCGACGACCGGGGCGAGCAGGCCACGGACGGCGGCGACGTCGTCGGGTGGGGCGGCGACCACGATCACTGCGACCGAGGAGGCGGCGGCCAGTCGACGCACCGCGTGCACCAGCAGCGGTACGCCGCCGAGTGGTCGGAGTGCTTTGGGTGCGCCGGGTCCGAGCCGTACCCCGGAACCCGCCGCAGGAACGAGGACCGCGACGTCACCGCGTTGCTGGAAGTGCGCGGTCACGTCGCGGTCCTCGGTGCAGGTGGCAACAGACTATCTATGGGTGGAGAGTTGCCTACGCGTCGGTGAGCACCTTGTCGAGCAAGGTCTCTGCCTCGTCCTTAGTGCTCTTTTCCGCAAGCGCGACCTCACCGACCAGGATGTCCCTGGCCTTGGCGAGCATACGCTTCTCGCCTGCGGACAGCCCTCGCTCCCGCTCCCGACGCCACAGGTCACGAACGACCTCGGCGACCTTGAGCGGGTTTCCGGATGCCAGCTTTTCGAGGTTGGCCTTGTATCGCCGCGACCAGTTGGTCGGCTCCTCGGTGTGCGGGGCGCGGAGGACATCGAAGACCTTGCCGAGGCCTTCTTCGCCAACCACTTCGCGCACGCCGACGATCTCGGCGTTCTCGGCGGGAACTCGCACCGTCAGGTCACCCTGCGCAACCCTGAGGACGAGGTACTGCTTCTCCTCGCCCTTGATGACACGAGTCTCGATTGCCTCGATGAGTGCGGCCCCGTGGTGGGGGTAAACAACGGTCTCGCCGACACTGAAAACCATAGGTTCGAAGCCCCTTTCGCTGTGTCTAGGGTAACACGCTCAGGCACCGATGTCCCGTCACAGTCTGAGCCGTAAGCGCAGGTCAGAGGGGCTGTGAGAGGTCTTTCTCGAGCTTGACACGCAACCGCCAGTAGATTTTGAACACGCTAAGTAACAACCAGATCAGCAGTCAGCTAACTGGTCGGACGTGCCAGATGGGACGCGTTTCGGCACTTCCAGCATATCGTCCGGCCGCTTCCCGCGCCCCGGCACTGGCGGAACCGCGTTCGTTGCGAGACCCTGATACCTAGACCCCGATCGACCCGGTGGGCGAGCGGCTGGGGGTGCTGTGGGCAGGACAGGCAACAACGGTGATGGGTGGTCGGACGGCGCCGGGGCGCCCGACGACCTGCCCGAGATCCCGCCCGAGTGGGGCCCGATCGTCATCCCGGACGATCCCGGGGCGCTCGCCGAAGAAGCGGCGCAGGTCCGCCGGGAGCTGCACCGCACCCGCCGGCGGGACCACTGGCACCGGCGGTTCGGCATCCACCCCGGCGACACCGGCCGGGCCGGCGGCCGCGGGCACCGGCCACACGAGATCGCCGCCCTCCGGCTGCCGTTGATCATCATGCTGGTGGCCGTTCTCGCCGCAATGATCAGCATGTTCTCCGTCGCCTGGTCCGACCGGCCCCAGCCCACCGCCAGCCCGACACCATCGGCTCCCGCTCCCCTGCCCGACCGCCCGCTGCCCGCGCTCGACCTGATCGACGACTCCGGCGCATCGGTCCCGGTCCGCTCGCTACTGCCGGCGGCGATCCTGCTCGTTGAGGGCTGTGAGTGCGCCGACCAGATCACCGCCGCGGCCGCCGCCGTCCCGGCCGGGGTCTCGGTAATCGCCGTCACCAGCGGCGCCACCTCCCCCGGCACCCTGCCGCCGGCGCTCGCCGACAGCCTCGGCACCCATCTGCTGGCCGACCCGGCCGCCGGGATCCGAAACTTCGTCGACATCCCGGCAACCGTCGGCACCGCCACCGTGCTGCTGGTCACCGAGACCGGCGAGGTCATCCGGCTGGTGCCGCAGGCCGACTCGGTCGGGACGTACCGCGCCGATCTGGCCCTGCTGGTCGGCCCCTGACCCAGCCCGCTGCCGCGCGCGGCGGGTCAGCGGTTGAGCAGCGCGGCGTAGAGCGTCAGGCCCGGACCGAACGCCAGCATCACCACGTGACGCGGCGGCGGTCCCGCCCGCCGTAACCGGTCCAGGATCAGCAGTACGGTCGGCGACGAGCAGTTGCCGTACGCCGCCAACGTCTCCCGGGACGCCGACATCGCCGCGTCGGACAACCCCAGCTCCCGCTGCACCACGTTGAGGATCCGCGGCCCGCCCGGGTGCACCGCCCAACCGTCCACCTGCGACACGGCCAGTCCGTGCCGGGCCAGCAGATCACCGACCAGCGCCCGTACGTGCACCGACAACACCTGCGGCACCCGGGGCGACAGACCCATCCGGAAACCGAGGTCGGTCACCTCCCAGGTCATGTGGTCGGCGGTGGAGGCGTCAGTGGCCGACACGACCTCCCGTACGGCGTAACCGCCGGGCGGCGGCGGGCCGCCCGGCCCGTCGGTCGGCGTCAGCACCACCGCCGCCGCCGCGTCGGAGAACAACGCGTGCGCCACGATCTGCTGAGTGTCCACCCGGCGGGCCGGCGGCTGGATGTGCAGGCTGGTCAGCTCGGCGCAGAGCAGCAGCGCCGGCCGGCCCCGGGCGGTGACGAAATCGGCGGCCGCGCCCAACCCGGGCAGCGCCGCGTAGCAGCCCATGTGCCCGACGAACAACCGCTGGGTGTCGGCGGCCATGCCGACGTCCCGGGCCAGAATGATGTCCAGGCCGGGCGTGGCGTACCCGGTGCACGAGCAGACCACGAACAGACCGATCTCCCCGGCGGTCAGCCCGGCCTGGGTCAGCGCCCGGTCCACCGCCTCCTTGCCCAGCGGCAACGCCTCGATCTGGTAGCGGCGCATCCGCCGCTCGGTCGGCCAGTCCGCGACGTCCTCCAGCAACGGGCTCACCGCCGCCTGCCGGGTACGTACCCCGGAGTTGGCGAAGATCCGCTCCGCGAGCGCCCGGGTGCCGCCGTCGTACCGAGCCGCGAAGAAGTCCCGCCACAGCTCGTCCTGGCTGGCCGACGGCGGCAACGCCAGCCCGAGCCCGACCACCGCGGCCGACGACCGGCCCGCCACCGGGTCCGGCGACCGGCTCACCACCGGGGTGCCGATCCGTCGCGGTCCGGGTCTCCGCCGATCGTCGCCACACCGAGCCAGTCGGCGCAGACGTCCGACGTCGGCGGATGCAGCGCACCGCAGCGGGCGTCCCGGTAGAGCCGTTCCAGCGGATGCCCCCGGCGGGTCGCCGAGGTCCCGGCCGCCTCCAGCATCGACGACGCCACCTCGGCCGCCGTGCCGCCGGCGACCAGTTTGGCCCGCCACACCCACTGGTTGGTCGCCGGGTCGCCCGGTTCGGCGTCCACTCGACGGGCCGCCTCCCGTACCGTCAGCAGGGCTGCGGCGGCGGCCGCGTCCGCCCGGCCGATCCGGGCCCGGACCGCCGGCAGGTGGGTCAACCCCCGCTCGGTGAGATGCTCCACCGCCGCGTCCACCGCCGCCCGGGCCACCCCGGCGTAGACCGCCGCGTAGCTGGCCACCATCCAGTGCGGCATCAGCTGGGCCACCACCAGGGCCAGCCCTTCCACCCCGCCGAGCAGGGCCCGCGGGCCGACGGTCACGTCCAGGTGCAGGTCGTGCGAGCAGGTGGCCCGCATCCCGAGCGAATCCCAGCTCTGCTCCACCCGCAGGCCGGGCGTATCCGCCGGGACCAGGAACTGCGACACCACCGACTGGTTGTCGGCGTGCCGGGCAGCGACCAGGTACCCGCAGGCGTGACCGGCCCCGGAGCAGAACGCCTTGGCCCCCTTGATCTGGTATCCACCGTCCACCCGGTGGTAGACGGTGGACAACTGGGAGAGCCGGGAGCCGGCGCCCCGCTCGCTCATCGCCACCGCGTACCAGGCGCCGGCGGCCGCGTCGGCGAGCAACTGGTCCCGGGCCGCCAACGCCTCGTCCGGCAGCCCCATCGCCTCGGCGAGGTTGTCGTCGACCGCACCCAGCGCGCCGGTCACCGAGGCGTGCATGTTGAACACCAGCGCGGTGGCGCCGTTGCCCCGGGCCAGCTCGTACGCCACCTCGGCGTAGTCGGCGAAGCCGGCGCCCCGCCCGCCCAGCCGCTGCGGGACCATCAACCCGAACAGCTGCTCCTGCCGCAGGTCGGCGAAGTCCGCCACCGGGAAGGTGCCGGCCCGGTCGTGTTCACCCGCCCGCGCCGCCAACCGTGGCACCACCCGCCGCGCCGCCGCCAGTGCATCCGCAACCATTGCCGCCCCTTCCGCCGTCGACCTGCTCACCTGCTCGTCCGCTCAGCCCGCCTTGACCCCCCTGCCTTGGTAGAGCACCGAGGTGGACCAGGTCGGCACCATCCGCCGCCGGGGTTTCCAGAGTGCCCGGTCGGGAGCCGATCGGTGCAACGGCGCGCGCATCAGCCAATCGATCAGGCTGGAAACGCTCGGTCTCAGGCCGCGCACCGCCAGCCGTACGCCGTGCCGGGCGCACTCGGCGACCAGCCGCTGCGGACGGACGAACAGCGCGGGGTCGTGGATACCGCGGGGCGCGACCGGCAGGCGTTCGCCCAACTCGACCGCGATCAGCCGGCTGGCCAATGTGGCGTTCAGGGTGTCCAGCACCAGCAGCCCGCCGGGCCGCAGCACCCGGCACGCCTCGGCGACCGCCGCCGACAGATCCGGTACGTGCTCCAGCAGCTCCCCGGCGGAGACCACGTCGGCCACCCGGTCGGCCAGCGGCAGCCGGGTCGCGTCACCGCGTACCGGGTCGACACCGTGCCGGGCCGCCAGCCGCAGCGCCGAACCGACCAGGTCGACCCCGACGTGCCGGTAGCCCTTGCCGCGCAGATGGGGGGCGAGCAGACCGGCCCCGCAACCGACGTCGACCAGCACCGCCCCGGGCCGGGCCGCCGGTGGGATCAGCCGGGCCCGCGCCTCGGCGATCCAGTGCAGCATCTCGAACGCGCCCGCCGGCCGCCACCACTCGTCGGCCAGCACGTCGTACTGGCGGGGATCGTTCGGCGGCAGATCCGGCATTGACTGAGCGTGGCATGACCAGCCGGTAACGGCCACACTTGGCGGATATGTCGCGCCGCGTGTCCGCATTGATCAAGGCCAGCCACCCCGAACCGGCGGTCGCGGTCACCACCGTGACCGCCCTGCTGGCCTGGGGCGTCGGTCACCGTCCGGCCGGGATCGTGCTGGTCGCCGCCACCGTCGCGGCCACCCAGCTCGCCGTCGGCTGGACCAACGACTGGCTGGACGCCGGTCGCGACCGGCAGGCCGGACGGGCCGACAAGCCAATCGCGACCGGCGTGGTCAGCCGGCGCACGGTGGGCGTCGCCGGTCTGGCCGCCGCGCTGGCCACCCCGTTGCTGGCCGCGCCGACCGGGCCGGCGGCGACGTTGTGCATCACCGCCGCGCTGCTCAGCGCGCTGGCCTACAACTGGCCGTTGAAGTCCACCGCCGTGTCGGTGCTGCCGTACGCGTTCTCCTTCGGGGCGCTGCCTGCCTTCATCGTGCTGGCCCTGCCGGGCGCGCCCGCGCCACCGGCCTGGCTGGTCACCGCCGCCGGGCTGCTCGGCGGCGGCGCGCACTTCGCCAACGTACTGCCGGATCTGGCCGACGACGCCCGCACCGGCGTGCGGGGCCTGCCGCACCGGCTCGGGGCCACCGGTTCGGGGGTCGCGGCGGCCGGGTTGCTCTTCGCCGCCACCGTGACGCTGGTCGTCGGCCCGCCCGGGCCGCCGTCGTGGGCCGGCCTCGCCGCGGTCGCCGGCACCGCAGTCATTCTGCCGACCGGCTGGTACGCGGCCCGGCGGGCCGCCCGGCGGGCCGGCCGGTCGGACGGCGTCTTCCGGGCGGTGCTGGTGGTCGCCGTGATCGACGTGGTGCTGCTGGTGGCCAGCGGCCCGGTCGGGTGAGCGCCGCCGGGCCGGCCCGGTCAGGTGAGCGCCGCCGGTCACGGATTATCGGGTCCGTGGCGGGGCGCGGATCACCGCCAACTACCCTGGAGCCGGCCTGCGCGGGGCTCGTCGCCGCGCCGTGACAAGGAGGACCGACGTGACGCCCTCGACCAGGGGACACCGCCGAGTCGCGGTGCTGTTCGCCGGCGCTGCCGTGGCCAGCGGCCTGCTGCTCAGCGGCTGCGGTGCCGGCCAGCTCGCGGAGACCGCGACCAAGGCGACGGCGATCAACGGAGTCAACCTCGAGTCGCCGGACGGCGCGGTGTCGGTACGCGACCTCTCGGTGCCCTACCCCGGAGTGGAGGGCTACCCGGCCGGCGGCAGCGCGCCGGTCGAGGTCGGGCTGTTCAACAACACCAACGACCCGGTCACGGTACGGATCAGCGCCGCCCCGGTCACCGACGATGACTGGGCGACGGTGGTCGGGGCCGAGACGGTGGTGATCGGCGGCTCCGAACAGACCAGCGGGCCGACCCCGTCGCCGGAGCCCGGCACCGTCGAAGTGCCGCAGCCGGACCCGGGCCGGGACGCGATCGTCCAACTGCCGGCCAACGGGTGGGCGCTGTTCAGCACCGACGATACCCAACCGCTGCGGGTGACCGGGCTGGCCGGCCCACTCGCCGCCGGGTACTCGGTGAATCTGGCCTTCGAGTTCAGCACCGGCGGCGCGCCGCTGGTGGTCGCCGCGCCGGTGGACATGCCGCTCACCCCGGCCCCCCGCGCGCCCGCCGAGCACGACGAGGAAGAGCACTGAGCTCGCGGTCGATCCCCCGGGGCGCCGGCGGCACCGGAGCGGGGCGCGGTGGCGCCGCGCCGCGCAGCCGGGCCGCGTCGCGTGAGCCCCGGCCCGCGTACGAATGCGACGCGTGCGGGCACCAGCCGCCCAAATGGGTGGGCCGGTGCCCGGAATGCGGTGAATGGGGATCGGTGATCGAATCGGTGGTGAGCGGCCCGGTGGTCTCCGGCCGGGTGGTCAGCACCCGGATGCCGACCGAACCGGCCCGGCCGATCGCCACCATCAGCGCCGCACCCGCCAAGGCCCGGCCGACCGGCGTCGGCGAGCTCGACCGGGTGCTCGGCGGCGGCCTGGTGCCCGGCGCGGTGGTACTGCTGGCCGGTGAGCCCGGGGTCGGCAAGTCGACCCTGCTGCTCGACGTCGCCCAACAGTGGGCCGCCGGTGCCGGAAGTCCGTCACTGGTGGTCAGCGGCGAGGAGTCGACCAGCCAGGTACGGCTGCGCGCCGAGCGGATCGGCGCACTGCACGAACGGCTCTACCTGGCGGCGGAGAGCGACCTCGGGGTGGTCCTCGGTCACCTCGACGCGGTCCGGCCGGGTCTGCTGGTGCTCGACTCGGTGCAGACCATCTCGATGCCCGGCTCGGACGGTATCCCCGGCGGCGTCACCCAGGTCCGGGCGGTCACCGCCGCGCTGGTCGCGGCGGCCAAGGAACGCAACATCGCCACCGTGCTGGTCGGCCACGTCACCAAGGACGGCCAGGTCGCCGGCCCCCGGGTGCTGGAGCACCTGGTCGACGTGGTGCTGCACTTCGAAGGCGACAAGCACTCGTCGCTGCGGATGGTACGCGGCATGAAGAACCGGTTCGGTGCGGCCGACGAGGTCGGCTGCTTCGAGATGCACGAAGGCGGCATCAGCAGCCTGCCCGACCCGTCCGGGCTGTTCCTCACCCGCTACACCGAACCGGTCCCCGGCACCTGCGCCACGGTGGCGATGGAGGGCCGGCGGGCCCTGGTCACCGAGGTCCAGGCGCTGATCGGGGCGACCGTCGCCGGCTCGCCCCGGCGTACCGTGTCCGGGCTCGACGGTGCCCGACTGGCGATGGTGCTGGCGGTGCTGCAACGGCGTACCGAACGGCTCACCCTGCACGACCGGGAGGTGTTCGCAGCGACGGTCGGCGGCATCCGGGTGGTGGAGCCGGCCGCCGACCTCGCGGTGGCGCTGGCGGTCGCCTCCGGCGGGCTCAACCTGGCCGTCTCCCCGCAGCTGGTGGCGATCGGCGAGGTCGGGCTCACCGGTGAGGTGCGCCGGGTCGGCGCGGTCGCCCGGCGGCTGGCCGAGGCTGCCCGGCTCGGCTTCCGGTACGCGCTGGTACCGCCCGGTACGGCCGGTTCCGGCAGCGACCCGCTGCCGCCGAACATGCAGGTCAGCGAGGTCAACGACGTACGGGCGGCATTGCAGGCCGCAGCGCGCGCCTCAGCCGGCTGATCCGGTACGACAGTAACCGCGGGAGCACCCACCGCACGGCGGTCCGTAGACTGTTGCCCGTGGCGATCGACCGCGATGCGAACAAGACTGCCAACGCCGGCCCCGGTGCCGGCGCGGCCGGCCGGGTCGGTGCCGTCGGTACGCCGGCGCGCACCGGTGCCGTCGGCACCCCGGCACGCACCATCAGCGCCGGCACCTCGGCGCTGACCAGCCCGGCGGCCACCGGAGATCCGCTGCGGGCCAACCTGGCGCTGATGGCGCCCGGTACCGCCCTGCGTGACGGGCTGGAACGGATCCTGCGCGGCCGGACCGGCGCGCTGATCGTGCTCGGCCACGACAAGCAGGTCGATTCGCTGTGCACCGGGGGCTTCCCGCTCGACGTCGAGTTCTCCTCCACCCGCGTCCGCGAGTTGTGCAAGATGGACGGCGCGGTGGTGCTGTCCAGCGACGGCACCCGGATCGTCCGGGCCGCCGTGCATCTGATGCCGGACCCGTCCATTCCAACCGACGAGTCGGGCACCCGGCACCGCACCGCAGAACGGGTCGCCCGACAGACCGGCTACCCGGTGATCTCGGTCAGCCAGTCGATGCGGATCATCAGCCTCTACGTCAACGGTCAGCGGCATGTGCTGGACGACTCGGCCGCCATCCTGTCCCGGGCCAACCAGGCGTTGGCCACCCTGGAGCGGTACAAGCTGCGGCTGGACGAGGTGTCCGGCACACTCTCCGCCCTGGAGATCGAGGATCTGGTCACCGTCCGCGACGCGGTCGCGGTGGTGCAGCGGCTGGAGATGGTCCGACGGATCGCCGACGAAATCGCCGGGTACGTCGTCGAGCTGGGCACCGACGGCCGGCTGTTGGCGCTGCAGCTCGACGAGCTGATGGCCGGCGTGGACGCCGACCGGACCCTGGTGATCCGCGACTACCTGCCCACCGTACGCAAGGCGCGAACCCTGGACGAGGCCCTGGTCGAGCTGGATCTGCTGACCGCCACCGAGCTGATCGACCTGGTCGCCGTGGCCAAGGCGATCGGGTACGCCGCCTCCACCGAGGCGCTCGACGCGGCGGTCAGCCCGCGCGGTTTCCGGCTGCTGGCGAAGGTGCCCCGGCTGCCGGTGTCGGTGGTGGACCGGCTGGTCAACCACTTCGGCAGTCTGCAACGGCTGCTCGGGGCGACAGTGGAGGACCTGCAGGCCGTCGACGGCGTCGGCGACGCCCGGGCACGCAGCGTACGGGAAGGTCTGTCCCGGCTGGCCGAAGCGTCGATCCTGGAGCGCTACGTCTGACGCGCCACGTCTGAAGCGCCACGTCCAGGCCGTGCCGGAATCGGCGTAACTGCGCGAGGGACGTACCCGGGCGTCAGCCGGTGATGGTGATCACAAACGGCTCGCTGACCTTCGAGCCGAGTCGGGCGAATAGCTGATACTCGCCGGCAGCCGGATGCTCACCGGCCGCGACGTTGTTGGCGCACTCGCTCGCCGCCCTACCGTTCCAGGCCACCTGGTAGTCGCGGGCGGCGCCGGGCCCGAAGGCGCGCACGTCGGTGCCCCGGGCAGCTCCGCAGGTGTCCGACGACCAGATCAGCTCCGCGCCCCGCTTGAGGTACAGCTCCTGCGGGTCGGCGCCCACATCCCGGTCGCAGGTACGGCTGGACACGTTCTGCACCCGCAACCGCAAGGCCAGGGTGACGCCCTTCTGGGCGGTGGCCTGCGAGGCTGCCGCAGTCAGCAGGATCTCGTCGTCGGTGCAGGTGCCGGCGGCCGGACCGGCCGGGCCGCCAGGGAGGTTCTGGTCGCCGACGCCGGGCTGCCCGCCGCCGGTCGTGCCGTCGTCGCCCGAACCACCGCCGGTGCTGCCACCACCTGCGTCGCCAGCGTCGCCGTTGCCGACGGTGTCGGGGTCGTCGCCGTCGTTGGTGTCACCATCCGCCGGCTGCGGGGACGAGGTGGTCGGGGTGAGCAGCTCACCGGACGGGGTCGGGGTGGGATCGGCCTGCGACCGGCCAGTCTGGTCGGAGCCGATGCACGAGTAGGCCACGATGAACAGCAGGAGCAGCAGCGCTCCGAGCACGACGGCACGTCGCCGCCAGTAGATGGCGGGTGGCAGCGGGCCAACCGTCAGTCGCATGATGGCACACCGTATCGGCAAGACCGGACCGATCGGCCGCGACGCGCCGAGGCCCGGGGCACCCGGTCAGAGATATGTCTTACGGGGGAAGACGGCGTGCGCCCCGGCCACCCGGTCCAGGAACAGCAGACCGGCACAGTGGTCGATCTCGTGCTGGGCGGCCCGCGCCTCGAACCCGTCGGTGACCAGGCGTACCGGCTCACCGGTGCCGGGCAGTTGCGCCTCCACCACGACCCGGGTGGCCCGTTTGACATCACCGGTGAGATCCGGCACCGACATGCAGCCCTCCCGGCCCGGCCGCCATCTGGTGGCCTCGAGTAGCCGGGCATTGCACAGGACGAATGTGCCGTGCCCGGTGACCGTCTTCGGGTGCCCGGTCACGTCGACGGCGAAAACCTGCGCGCTGATCCCGATCTGCGGTGCGGCCAGGCCGACACAGCCGGGCGAGACCCGCATCGTGGCGACCAGGTCGGCGGCGACCTGGACCGTCCAGGCAGCGCACGGGTCCACCGCCTCACCGGCCCGGCTGAGCACCTGGTCGGGCGCGGCGACCACCGGAACCACCCGCCCCGGTACGCCGAGTACCGTCTCGGTCCAGTCGGCCAGGGTACGGCTGACCGTGCTCACAGCACGTCCGAATCGACCGGCCGGAGGGTCACCTCGACGTCGAGCGCCCGAGCCGTCTCGGACAGTCGCCGGCCGACCTCGGCCGCCGTACCGGTGGGCAGCTCGACCTCGGCGACCAGCACGTAGAGCGGGCCGGTGAGCCGGGTGGTCAGGTCGGTGACGTTGCCGCCTGCCTCGGCGACCACCCGGGTCACCGCCGCGACGATGCCCAGCCGATCGGCGCCGTGCACGCTGAGCAGATGCGGTTCGCCACCCGCCGGCTGCTGACCATCCGCCGGAACCGGCCGTACGGTGGCCAGCAGTTGGCCGTCGGCGGTGAGCGGCCGCAGTGCCTGTTGCACCGCGGCCTCGGCCGGACCGGCGCAGACCAGGGTCATCGCGAAGTGGCCGCGCAGCCGGGTCATCGTCGAGTCGGTCAGGTTGGCGCTGACGCCGGCCAGCACCTCCGCGACGTCCGCGACGATGCCGGGCCGGTCGCGCCCGATCACGGTGATCGCGAGTTCGTTCATGCCAGCAGTCTGCCCGACCGGGTGCCGGCCCGACCGGGCGGCCCGGTACCCGGGCCCCGTCCGGGGACGGGAACAGGAACGGCCTGGGGCGGGGACGGGAACGGCCTGGGGCGGAGCCGGCAACGTGGCATGGCAGGATCGGCGGCGCCATGCGTGACGTGAGTTTCGCCGACACGGCGATCGAGTGGTTCGACGACAACGCCCGTGACCTGCCCTGGCGGGAGCCGGGGGTTGGTGCCTGGGCGATCCTGGTGAGCGAGGTGATGCTGCAGCAGACTCCGGTGGTCCGGGTGCTGCCGGCGTGGCGCACCTGGCTGGACCGATGGCCGGACCCGCCAGCGCTGGCCGCCGACTCGCCGGCTGAGGCGATCCGGATGTGGAACCGGCTCGGCTACCCGCGTCGCGCGTTGCGGCTGCATGAGTGCGCCACGGTGCTGACCGAGCGGTACGACGGCAAGGTGCCGACCGGTCTGGACGAGTTGCTGGCGCTGCCAGGAGTCGGCACCTACACCGCCCGAGCGGTCGCCGCGTTCGCCTACGGTCAGCGGCACCCGGTGGTGGACACCAATGTCCGGCGGTTCGTGGCGCGGGCGGTCGACGGGGCGGCCGACGCCGGGCCGGCGACCCGACCGGCCGATCTCGTTGCCACCGCCGCGTTGCTGCCGGCCGAGCCGGCTCGGGCGGCCCGGGCCAGCGCCGCGTTCATGGAGCTGGGTGCGGTGGTCTGCGTGGCTCGGACACCGCGCTGCGAGGTGTGCCCGATGGCCGGCCGCTGCGCGTGGCGGGCGGCCGGCCGGCCGGTACCGAGCGGGCCGACCCGCCGACCACAGCGGTACGCCGGCACCGATCGGCAGGTCCGTGGCCTGCTGCTGGCGGTGCTGCGAGAGGCGATTGGGCCGGTGCCGCAGCAGCGGCTGGACGTGGTGTGGGGCGACGATCTGCAGCGCCGTCGGGCCCTGGCCAGCCTGATCGAGGACGGTCTGGTGGAGCCGGTGGCCCGCGACGGCGCGCCGCCGACCGGGTACACGCTGGCCGGTCAGGGCTGACGGCCTCCGGGCTGACGGCGGCCCGACCGGGCTGGACGGCTTTCCGGGGCTGACGACTGGCGCAGCCAACGCAGTGCGGCACCGGCGGCGCGCGCCGCCGGTGCCGCACTGCTCAATCGGCTGCCGGTCTTACTCGTCCGCGCCGGCCGCCGCGGCACCGCCGAGGTCGGCGGGAACCGCGTCCGGTACGGCGACCGGCCGGTCGGCGCCCTGGAAGACGAGCTTGGACTTGTCGATGTCGTCCGGATCACCCTCGCAGTCGATGACCACGATCTGACCCGGCTTGAGCTCGTTGAACAGAATCCGCTCCGACAGGTTGTCCTCGATGTCGCGCTGGATGGTCCGGCGCAGCGGCCGGGCCCCCAGCACCGGGTCGAAGCCCTTGTTCGCCAGGTACTTCTTGGCGTTGTCGGTGAGCTCCATGCTCATGTCCTTGTTCCGCAGCTGGGTCTCGATCCGGGAGATCATGATGTCCACGATCGACAGGATCTCGGTCGGGTTCAGCTGGTGGAACACGATGGTGTCGTCGATCCGGTTGAGGAACTCCGGCCGGAAGTGCTGCTTCAGCTCGTCGTTGACCTTCTGCTTCATCCGGTCGTAGTTCGAGTCGTTGTCCTCCGACGCCTGGAAGCCCAGCGACACCGCCTTGGCCACGTCCCGGGTGCCCAGGTTCGTGGTCAGGATGATCACGGTGTTCTTGAAGTCGACGATCCGACCCTGGCCGTCGGTGAGCCGCCCGTCCTCCAGGATCTGCAGCAACGTGTTGAACACGTCCGGGTGGGCCTTCTCG
The DNA here is from genome assembly GCF_048060245.1 of Micromonospora sp. LOL_014. Lineage (NCBI taxonomy): Bacteria > Bacillati > Actinomycetota > Actinomycetes > Micromonosporales > Micromonosporaceae > Micromonospora > Micromonospora sp. LOL_014. The sequence goes on along the minus strand of NZ_JBHMIP010000036.1, from coordinate 21,196 downwards.
ATCTCGTCGAACAGCACCACCGAGAACGGCCGACGCCGGACCTTCTCGGTCAGCTGGCCGCCCTCGTCGTAGCCGACGTACCCGGGCGGGGCACCGACCAGCCGGGACACCGTGTACCGGTCGTGGAACTCGGACATGTCCAGCTGGATCAGCGCGTCCTCGCTGCCGAACAGGAACTCGGCGAGCGCCTTGGACAGCTCGGTCTTACCGACACCGGACGGGCCGGCGAAGATGAACGAGCCGGACGGCCGCTTCGGGTCCTTCAGGCCGGCCCGGGTCCGCCGGATCGCCTTCGACACCGCCCGGACCGCGTCGGACTGGCCGACGACCCGCTTGTGCAGCTCGTCCTCCATGCGCAGCAGCCGGGAGGTCTCCTCCTCGGTCAACTTGTAGACCGGGATACCGGTCCAGTTGCCGAGCACCTCGGCAATCTGCTCGTCGTCGACCTCGCTGACCACGTCGAGGTCGCCGGCCTTCCACTCCTTCTCCCGCTGCGCCTTCTGGCCGAGCAGCTGCTTCTCCTTGTCCCGCAGCTGCGCGGCCCGCTCGAAGTCCTGCGCGTCGATCGCGGACTCCTTGTCGCGACGCACCTGGGCGATCCGCTCGTCGAAGTCACGCAGGTCCGGCGGCGCGGTCATCCGGCGAATCCGCATCCGGGCACCGGCCTCGTCGATCAGGTCGATCGCCTTGTCCGGCAGGAACCGGTCGGAGATGTACCGGTCGGCCAGCGTCGCGGCGGCGACCAGGGCGGCGTCGGTGATGCTCACCCGGTGGTGCGCCTCGTACCGGTCCCGCAGGCCCTTGAGGATCTCGATGGTGTGGGCCAGCGACGGCTCACCCACCTGAATCGGCTGGAACCGGCGCTCCAGCGCGGCGTCCTTCTCCAGGTGCTTGCGGTACTCGTCGAGGGTGGTCGCCCCGATGGTCTGCAGCTCACCGCGGGCCAGCATCGGCTTGAGGATACTCGCCGCGTCGATCGCGCCCTCGGCCGCGCCAGCGCCGACCAGGGTGTGAATCTCGTCGATGAACAGGATGATGTCGCCCCGGGTGCGGATCTCCTTGAGCACCTTCTTCAGACGCTCCTCGAAGTCACCGCGGTAGCGGGAGCCGGCGACCAGCGCACCGAGGTCGAGGGTGTAGAGCTGCTTGTCCTTCAGCGTCTCGGGCACCTCGCCCTTGATGATCTTTTGAGACAGGCCCTCCACCACAGCCGTCTTGCCGACCCCGGGCTCACCGATCAGCACCGGGTTGTTCTTGGTACGGCGGGAGAGCACCTGCATCACCCGCTCGATCTCCTTCTCCCGGCCGATCACCGGGTCGAGCTTGCCCTCCCGGGCCGCCTGGGTCAGGTTACGACCGAACTGGTCCAGCACCAGGCTGGTCGACGGGGCGGCCTCGCCCGCCGCCGCGCCCGCCGCCGCCGGCTCCTTGCCCTGGTAGCCCGACAGCAGCTGGATGACCTGCTGGCGGACCCGGTTGAGGTCGGCGCCGAGCTTGACCAGCACCTGGGCGGCGACGCCCTCGCCCTCGCGGATCAGGCCGAGCAGGATGTGCTCCGTGCCGATGTAGTTGTGGCCGAGCTGCAGCGCCTCCCGCAGCGACAGCTCCAACACCTTCTTGGCCCGCGGCGTGAACGGGATGTGCCCGCTCGGCGCCTGCTGACCCTGGCCGATGATCTCCTCGACCTGTTGACGCACACCTTCCAGCGAGATGCCCAGGCTCTCCAGGGCCTTCGCCGCCACGCCCTCACCCTCGTGGATGAGGCCGAGCAGGATGTGCTCCGTGCCGATGTAGTTGTGGTTGAGCATCCGGGCTTCTTCCTGAGCCAGGACGACAACCCGTCGCGCTCGGTCGGTGAACCGCTCGAACATGCCCTCGTGCTCCTCACGTGCCGTGCGCCAGTGGTCTTGGCGGGCCAGCGCACGAGCCTCCAGGCGGAAGCTCGTGCCATCACTCTATCGCCGTGGGCCGACTCCGCTCCTGCCGTGTCGGGCCGGAGCAGGGGCGATCCGCAACGTTTACCCCAACTGTGCCGGGTCGCTGGCTGTTCCCCGAGGCTTCGGCGCTACGCGGTGAGCGAAATCCGCTCGGTCCGGTGACCGGGCGCGGCGTCGGCTCACCGGGACGCGCCGTCCGTACCGCCACCGCCCGACCGGTTGTCCACAGGCTTGTGGACAACCGGCGCACAGACTGTGGACAACCTGCCACGCTCTGGCTAGGGCAGTATCGCCGCAGGATTGTGCCGCAACCGCCAAACTCGCTCAAAAAGGTACACGAGGTACGGATGGGACATCCGTACCTCGTGTCACTGGCTCCGACCGGCCGACGAGGGCTGGTCGGCAGCGGCACACCTGGGACGATCAGCGCCCGGCTTTGGCGTGGTACTCGTCCACGATCTCCTGCGGGATGCGCCCGCGGTCGGAGATCTCCTTGCCTTCCTTCTTCGCCCAGGCCCGGATCGCCCGGTTCTGCTCACGGTCGGCGGCGGCACCGCCCCGACCCCGCGCGGCCCGACCACCTACGACCACGCCACCGCGGCCGATCTTGGTACCAGCAGCCACGTACGGAGCGAAAACCTGCCGCAATTTGTCCGCGTTCTTCTCCGAGAGGTCGATCTCGTACTGGACGCCGTCGAGGGCGAACTTGACGGTCTCGTCGGCGTCTCCGCCGTCCAGATCGTCGACCAGCTTGTGAATGATCTGCTTGGCCACAGGCCGTTGTCCTTCCGAGCACGTTCTCCCGCAATCAAGAGCACAATAGCCCGAAAGATGCGCCAGCCGTCAATAGGACGCGCAAACTCCCCGAAAAAATCTGGCCGACTACTCTGGACGGACCAGAGGGAAGAGGATGGTTTCGCGAATACCCAGGCCGGTCAGGGCCATGAGCAACCGGTCGATTCCCATTCCCATGCCCCCGACCGGCGGCATTCCGTACTCCATGGCCCGGAGGAAGTCCTCGTCGAGGCGCATCGCCTCCGGGTCACCGCCGGCGGCCAGCCGCGCCTGAGCCACCAGCCGCTCCCGCTGCACCACCGGGTCGACCAACTCGCTGTACGCGGTCGCCAGCTCGACCCCGCGCACGTAGAGGTCCCACTTCTCGGCCAGCTCCGGCTCGGCGCGGTGCGCCCGGGTCAGCGGGCTGGTCTCCACCGGGTAGTCCCGCACGAAGGTCGGCTGGAGCAGAGTCGGCACGACCAATTCCTCGAAGAGTTCCTCCGCCAGCTTGCCCAGACCCCACTTCGGGTCCACAGCTACATCGAACTTCTCGGCGTAACGCAGCAACTGCGCTCGGTCGGTCCGTACAGTGACTTCCTCACCGAGAGCTTCCGACAACACTCCGTACAGAGTCACCGTACGCCACTGGCCGCCAAGGTCAAACTCCGACCCGTCGGCATGGGTGACCACATGTGACCCACTGATCGCACTCGCGCACTCCTGGACCAGATCCTGGGTCAGCCGCGCCATGGTGTCGTAGTCCCCGTACGCCTCGTAGGTCTCCAACATGGCGAACTCGGGCGAGTGCGAGGAGTCAACCCCCTCATTGCGGAAGTTGCGGTTGATTTCGAACACCCGGTCGATGCCGCCGACCACACAGCGCTTGAGGAATAGCTCAGGAGCGATTCGCAGATACAGATCAACATCAAGAGCGTTGCTGTGCGTAACGAACGGCCGGGCCGCCGCGCCGCCATGGAGCACCTGCAGCATCGGCGTCTCCACCTCGGTGAAGCCCCGCTGGTGGAACGAGTCGCGCAGGGTACGCAGCACTGTCGCCCGGGTCCGCACGGTCCGGCGCGCCTCCGGGCGGACGATCAGGTCGACGTACCGCTGCCGGACCCGGGCCTCCTCGCTCAACGGCCGGTGCGCCACCGGCAGCGGACGCAGCGCCTTGGCGGTGATCTGCCACGAATCGGCGAGCACCGAGAGCTCACCCCGGCGGCTGGTGATCACCTCGCCGGCCACCCCCACGTGGTCGCCGATGTCGACCAGCCGCTTCCAGTCCTCCAGCCGCTCGGCACCGACCCGGTCCCGGGACAGCATTACCTGCAACTCGGTCCCGTCACCCTCACGCAGAGTGGCAAAACAGAGCTTGCCGGTGTTCCGGACGAAGATCACCCGGCCGGTGACCGCCGCCTGCTCGCCGGTGGCGGTGTCGGTCGGCAGGTCGCCGAAGCGCTCCCGCAGCTGCGCCAGCGAGGTGGTCCGGGGGAACCCGACCGGATAGGGCTCCGTGCCCTGGGCCAGCAGCCGGTCCCGCTTCTCCCGGCGCACCCGCATCTGCTCGGGCAGATCCGCTGCGGAATTGTCGGGTACGGTCACGTGCTCGGTCACGGTGGGCATCCTCAACACAGGGGGTACGGACAACGGTGCGACCTCGTGGTCACGGTCCGGCCACGAGCGTACTCAACCAAGGTTCTGTGACGCAGCTGACAAGGCCGCGACGGGGATCAGGTGTTCCGCTCGTACACCATCCGCAGGCCGATAAGGGTGATCATCGGTTCGTGGTGGGTGATGGTGCGACACTCACCGATCACCACCGGGGCCAGTCCACCCGTCGCGATAACCGCGCTGAGCTGCCCCAACTCTGCCGCCATCCGCTCCACGATGCGGTCCACCTGGCCGGCGAAACCGAAGTACATGCCGGACTGCAGGCACTCTACGGTGTTCTTACCAATCACCGACCGGGGCCGGGTCGGCTCGACCTTGCGCAGCTGGGCGGCGCGGGCCGACAACGCGTCGAAGGATATCTCGATGCCGGGAGCGAACGCCCCGCCGAGGAACTCACCCCGGGCGCTGATCACGTCGAAGTTGGTGGTAGTGCCGAAGTCGACGACAATCGACGGGCCACCATACAAGGTGTGCGCGGCGAGCGTATTGACCACCCGGTCCGAGCCGACCTCCTTGGGGTTGTCGATCGCCAACTGCACCCCGGTCCGCACCCCCGGCTCCACGATCACGCTGGGAATGTCGCCGTAGTAGCGGCCGAGCATCGTCCGCAACGAACGCAACGCCGCCGGTACGGTCGAGCAGGCAGCCACCCCGGTGAGCTCCACCGAGTCCCCGGCGAGCAGCCCGCGGAACATCAGGCCGAGCTCATCGGCGGTCGACCGGGCGTCGGTCTTGATCCGCCACGAGTGCACCAGCTTGTCCCCGTTGAACGTGGCCAGCACCGTATTGGTGTTACCGATGTCGATGCACAGCAGCATGTCGTCCCCTCGACGGTCAACCGGCGCGTCGGCCGGCACCGGCCGACGCGCCAGCACCGGCCGGTCGCAGATCCAACGCGATGTCCATGATCGGCGAAGAGTGGGTCAACGCCCCGACCGACAGGTAGTCCACCCCGGTTCGCGCGTACCGGACCGCATTGGCCAGGGTCAACCCGCCGGTGGCCTCCACCTCGACCCGGTCACCCACCTCGGCGACGACCGCGCACAGCAGCTCCGGCGACATGTTGTCGCAGAGCAGGAACGACGCCCCGGCCTCGACCGCCTCGACCGCTTCGGCCAATGTGGTCACCTCGACCTCCACCGGTACGCCGGGAAAGGCCTCGCGCACCCGGCGGTACGCGGCGCCCACCCCGCCAGCGGCCAGCTTGTGGTTGTCCTTGACCATCGCCACGTCGTACAGACCCATCCGCTTGTTGCCACCACCGCCGACCCGGACCGCGTACTTCTCCAGCAGCCGCAGCCCGGGGGTGGTCTTGCGGGTGTCCAGCACGGTCGCCTTCGACCCGGCGAGGGCGTCCGCCCAGGCCCGGGTGTGGGTGGCCACCCCGGAGAGCCGGCTGATCAGGTTGAGCGCGGTCCGCTCGCCGGTGAGCAGGGTACGGACCGGGCCGGTCAACGTGGCCAGCACCGTACCGGCCGGTACCCGGTCACCGTCGCAGCGGTGCAGCCGCACCTCGACCGGCGTGCCTGCCGACGGCACCGCGTCGAACACGGCGGCGACCAGCGGCAGACCGGCCACCACCCCGGCGGAGCGGGCCACCAGTTCGGCCGTGCCGAACTGCCCCGGGTCGATGATGGCCGCCGACGTCACGTCCAGCCGGTCCGGGCCGAGATCCTCGGCCAACGCGGTGGCCACCACCCGGTGGACAACGTCCGGGTCCAGACCGCAGGCCCGCGACGCGGCGACGGTCACCTCGCTACGCATGACGGCTCCCAGGTGAGAGTGGGCTGCCCGACCGGGCCGAGCGCGCTGATGAGATGCCCCAGCCAACTCTCGGCCGCCGACGGGAAATCGTCACGCCAGTGACAACCCCGGGTCTCCTGCCGGGCGTACGCCGCCGCCACCAACGCGGTGGCGACGGTGACCAGGTTAGTCGCCTCCCATCCGGCGGTGCCCGGCGTGCCCCGGCCACCGGCGAGCCGGCGCAGCTCGGCGGCGGTGCCGTCGAGCGTCGCGGCGGAACGTAGCACCCCGGCGCCCCGGCTCATCGCCCGTTGCAGCGGCTGCCGGGCCTGCTCCGGCAGCAACCAGCCGTCGGCCTGGTCAGCCACCCGGCCGGCGCCGGCCGGCTCCAGCTGCGGCGGCGGGTCGCGGGTGATGTCCCGGGCGATCCGCCGGGCGAAGACCAGGCCCTCCAGCAGCGAGTTGCTGGCCAGCCGGTTGGCGCCGTGCACCCCGGTGCAGGCCACCTCGCCGCAGGCGTACAGGCCGGGAATGGTGGTGCGGCCGTGCAGATCGGTGCGGACGCCGCCGGACGCGTAGTGGGCGGCCGGTGCCACCGGGATCAGCTCCTCGGCGGGGTCGATCCCGATGGCCCGGCAGGAGGCCACGATCGTCGGGAAGCGCCGGGCCAGGAACTCGCCGCCCAGATGTCGGGCATCGAGCTGCACGTGGTCGACGTCGACCGCCGACATCACCCGGTGGATGCCCTTGGCGACCACGTCGCGCGGTGCCAGCTCGGCGAGCTCGTGCCGGCCGAGCATGAACCGCTTGCCGTCTGGGTCGAGCAGCAGCGCGCCCTCGCCGCGCAGCGCCTCGGACACCAGCGGCTGCTGGCCGCTGCCGCCGGCGGCGCCCGGCACCACCAGGGCCGTCGGATGGAACTGGACGAACTCCAGGTCGGCCACTGCCGCGCCGGCCCGCAGCGCCAGCGCCACCCCGTCGCCGGTGGAGACCGCCGGATTGGTGGTGGTGGCGAAGATCTGCCCCATCCCGCCGGTGGCCAGCACCACGGCGCGGGCCACGATCGCGCCCACCCCGTCCGGGGAGCCCTCGCCGAGCACGTGCAGCGTGACCCCGCAGGCCCGGGCCGGCTCCCCGTCGGCGGCCGGCGCGGCGCGCAGCAGGTCGACCACCAGGGCGTGCTCGACCAGCCGGATCCACGGGTCCCGACGGACCGCAGCGTGCAACGCCCGCTGCACCTCGGCGCCGGTGGCGTCACCGCCGGCATGCACGATCCGGTTGGCCCGGTGACCGCCCTCCCGGGTGAGCAGCAGCACACCGTCGGCGTCCCGGTCGAACTCGGCGCCGACCCGGATCAGCTCCCGGATCCTGGCCGGTCCCTCCTCGACCAGCACCCGGACCGCATCCGGGTCGCAGAGCCCCACGCCGGCCGTCTCGGTGTCCTGTGCGTGCGCGGCCGGGGTGTCCAGCGGGTCCAGCACAGCGGCGATCCCGCCCTGCGCCCACCGGGTCGACCCGTCGTCGATGTTGACCTTCGTCACGACGGTGACGTGCAGCCCGGCTTCCCGCAGATAGAGCGCGGCAGTCAGACCGGCGATACCGGAGCCGACGACCACCACGTCAGTGGTCTCCACCCAGCCGGGGTCCGGCGCGGCGAGCCGGCCGGGCAGCTCGGGCAGGTCCGGGATACGCAGTCGCATGGGCAGAGTCAACCGCGTCGGCCCCGGTGGCGGGCAGCCGGGGCGGACGGATGTGTGCCGGTGCACCCGGGTGGGCGCCAGGCGGCGGCCGACATGAGGTCGGTCACTACTCGTACTGGATGGGCAGGCCCTCGGTGCCGGCGTCCTTGAGTGACCGCTCGACGTTGCGTTCGTCGAGCCACAGGTAGCAGCGGACGCCCCGGTTGCCGGCCGCCCACTCGGCGGCACCGCCCGGCAGCGAGATCACCCCGGTCCGGAACTGCAGGTTGCCGTCGAGCGGTACGTCCGCGTACCGGCCGATCACCTTGCGGCACTCGGTGTGGAACTGGGCCCAGTCCCGGTCCTGGGTCGGATACTCGATGTCCGGTGCCTGCCAGACCCCGGCGAACTCTGCGTTGTGCGGCTCGTCGCACTCCGCGGCCGGCATGGTGTCGATCGCGCCGTTGTCGTCGTTGCGGACCGCGTAGCAGGTCAGGTGCAGCGGCGACGGCTCGGCCAGCGCGTCCCGCAGGCTCGCGGTGCGCGACGCCGTACCGCCGTTGTCCTCGACGTCGGTCACCTCGGTGACGTCGCAGCGGAACCAGCGGGCGCCGCCTTCCCAGGCTGCCGGGGACGGCACCGCCACCCCCACCCAGAGCCGGCCGAGCCGCCAGTCGGCACCGACGAACTCGCTGGTCGCGGAGTCGCACTCGGCGTACGCGACGCGGATTTCGGGCGAACCCTGCGCCGGCGGCGCGGTCGCCTCCGCCGCCTCGGCGCCGAACGTGCCGACGTGGACCGTCTCCACCCGGTGCGGGGCCGCGCAGTCGACCGGGCTGTACGACGACAGGTAGGCGGTCTCGGCGAAGTCCCCCGGGTGGCAGACCTCGGCCGGCGGCACGAACGGGCTCGGTTCGGGAATCGGCTGCCAGCTGTTGGTCAGCTCACCGTCCACCCCGGCGGGCAGGCCACACCCGGTCAGGCCGAGCGCAAGCGCTCCACCGACCGCGACAGCGGCGGTCCATCGGCGCATCGAGTCCCTCCCACGGGCTGGCTGGCAGGCGGTCCGGACCGCCGAGCATACGACGCCTTCGGGTGACCGTACGGTCACCGCCCGACTTCCGGTCGACGGCTGCCCACCCGGCCGGGGCGTCGGTCCGCCCCGCCGTGGCGGCACTACCACGCTAAGGCCTACCGGCAACCATCACCACGCTAAGGCCTGCCGGCGACCACCGGCCAGTCGACGGCGGTGTCGCCGCGGACCGGGTCGCCGACCACCCCGGCGGGTGCCCCGGCCGGGTCGGCGTCGAGCTGGATCACCCGGTTGGCGGCGTCGACGTGCACCACCCGGGGCTGGTATACGCGGGCCTCGGCGTCGGTGAACTGCCCGTACGCGATCAGGATCACCAGATCGCCGGGATGCACCAGGTGGGCTGCCGCCCCGTTGATGCCGATCACCCCGCTACCCCGGGCCCCCTCGATGACGTACGTCTCCAGCCGGGCACCGTTTGTCACGTCGACGATCGCCACCTGCTCTCCGGGCAGCAGGTCGGCGGCGTCCAGCAGGTCGGCGTCGACGGTGACCGAACCGACGTAGTGCAGATCGGCCTGGGTCACCGTGGCCCGGTGGATCTTGGACTTGAGCATGGTGCGCAGCATCAGGATCCTTCCGATCGGGAGCCGGTCAGCTCCACCGGGGCGTTGTCGATCAACCGGGTGTCACCGACCCGGGCGGCGATCAGCAGCCGGGCCGGACCGGGCACCGCCGGCCCCAGCTCGGGGTCGGTCAGCGCCAGGTAGTCGAGCTCGGCGACACCGCCGGTGTGCCGGTCGAAGGCGGCCCGGCCGGCGGCCAGCACCTCGTCGGCCAAAGCGCCCGCGGCGGCCGCCGCCGCGCCGGCCCGCAGTGCGCCGGCCAGCCCCAGCGCCACCTGCCGCTGCCGGGGCGACAGGTAACGGTTGCGGCTGGACCGGGCCAGCCCGTCCGGCTCACGGACGGTCGGCACGCCGACGATGGTCACCGGCAGATCCAGGTCGCGCACCATCCGCCGGACCAGGGTGAGCTGCTGGTAGTCCTTCTCACCGAAGAAGGCCAGGTCGGGTCGGGTGATCTGGAGCAGCTTCAGCACCACGGTGAGCACGCCGTGGAAGAAGCCCGGGCGGCTCGCCCCCTCCAGAATCTCCCCCACCGGCCCGGGGTTGACCCGAACCTGCGGCGCACCGTCCGGGTAGACCTCGGCCCGGCCCGGCGCGAAGACCGCCCGGACCCCGGCCCGCCGGCACACCTCCAGGTCGTCGTCGATGGTGCGGGGGTACCGGTCGAAGTCCTCGGTCGGCCCGAACTGCAGCGGGTTGACGAAGATCGTGGCGATCACCTGGTCGGCGCGGGCCGCCGCCGCACGCAGCAGGGCGGCGTGCCCGTCGTGCAGGGCGCCCATCGTCATCACCACCGCCACCGAGCCGGACCAGCCGGCGCGCAGCGCGGCGAGTTCGGCGCGGGTCCAGACGACCTGCAGCCCGGCCGGCGCGGTCGGGGTGGTCGGCGCGGCCGAGGCCTGGCTCATCGCACTCATCGGACCCGCTCCCGACGTCGGCCCGACGTGGCGGCCGGCTCCCGACCGGCCAGCACGTCGAGCAGCGGCACCGCGGCGGCGGCCGGCAGCCGGCCGGCGGCGATCGCCCGGTCGGCGGTACGCCGGGCCAACGCCAGATAGCTGGGCAGGCTCTCCGCAGCGGTCTCGGCCAGCCGGTCCAGGTGCCGGGCCACGGTGCCGGCGTCGCCGCGCGACACCGGCCCGGTCAGCGCGGCGTCGCCGTGCGCCAGGGCGTTGTCCAGGGCGGCGCGCAGCAGCGGCGCGAGCACCCGGGCAGGGTCGGTGACCCCGGCGTCGCGCAGCCGGTCGCCGGCCTCGTTGACCAGGGTGACCAGATGGTTCGCGCCGTGTGCCAGGGCGGCGTGGTAGAGCACCCGGTCCGTCTCGGCGACCCACTCGACGGTGCCGCCCAGCGCCGCCACCAGGCGGGTGGCCAACGGCCGCAGCGGCCGGACGGCGGTCACCCCGTAGCTGATCCCCGGCAGCCGGTCCAGGTCACCGCGCTCGCCGGTGAAGGTCATCGCCGGGTGCATCGCCAGCGGGGCGGCGCCGGTCGCCGCAGCCGGGGCCAGCACGGCGAGACCGTGCGACCCCGAGGTGTGTGCCACGACCTGGCCGGACCGCAGCGCGCCGGCCGTCACCAGGTCGGTCACCACGGTCGGCAGCACGTCGTCGGGCACCGCGAGGATCAGCAGCTCGGCGGCGTCGGCGACGTCGGCCGCCGGCCGGGGCTCGACGCCGGGCAGCAGCCGACGGATCCGGTCCCGGCTGGCCGTGCTGGCGCCGGAGACCGCGGTGATTCGATGGCCGGCGGCGGTCAGGGCGGCGGCGAGCACCGCGCCGACCCGACCGGCGCCCACGACCCCGACAGCAGGGCCGGTCACCCGGGCGGCGGGAACCTCCACCGTCGTCGGGCGCGCCGATGCGCTCATGATGTGATCCAGTCCTCGAAACGGGGGTACCGGTCGATGCCAGTATGCGCCGGGGCAACGGGCCGGAAACAACGGTGTGTGAAAACCTTCACCCGCTGGTCTAGGGTGGCCCGGTGCTGACCTGGCGGGACGCCATCTCCACCGCGCTGTACGGGCCGGAGGGCTTCTATGTGACCGGCAGCACCCCGGTGCCCGCAGCGCACTTCTCGACCAGCGCGCAGACCGGTACGCCGTTCGCCCGGGCGGTGCTGCGGCTGCTGGGTCAGGTCGACCGCCTGCTCGGCCACCCGGACCCGGTCGACCTGGTCGACGTCGGAGCCGGCGGCGGTGAGCTGCTCGGCGCCGTGCACCGGCTACTCACCGACCTGCCGGGCGCCTTCGCAGACACGCCCGGAACGCTCGCCGACCGGATCCGGTTGACCGGCGTCGACCCGGCACCCCGGCCGGCCGGCCTGCCCGAACCGGTCCAATGGCGGGCCGCACCGCCGACGCGAACCACCGGGCTGCTCGTCGCCACCGAGTGGCTGGACAACGTACCGCTCGATCTGGCCGTTCGCGACGGTGACCGGCTCCGCTGTCTGCTGGTCGACCCGGCAACCGGCCGGCAGCACCCCGGCGGGGAACTCGGAGCCGCCGACTCCGCCTGGCTGGCCCGCTGGTGGCCGCCGCTGCCGGACGGGGCGCAGGCTGAGATCGGTCGACCCCGCGACGAGGCCTGGGCCGCGGCGGTACGGACCCTGCGCCGGGGCGTCGCCGTGGCGGTCGACTACGGCCACCGGTACGCCGACCGCCCGGTCACCGGCACCCTGGCCGGTTTCCGGGCCGGCCGTACGGTGGCCCCGGTCCCCGACGGCTCCTGCGACCTCACCGCCCACGTGGCGATCGACGCGGTCGCCGCCGCCGGATCGGCGGCCGCTGGCGGGGCCGGCCACCTGCTGTGCCAGCAACGGGACGCGCTGCACCGACTCGGGGTGCACGGCCGCCGACCGCCGCTGGCCCTGGCCGGCACCGACCCGCGTGGCTACGTGGCCGCGCTGGCCGCCGCCGGCACCGCCGCTGAACTCACCGACCCGGATGGGCTGGGCGGGCACTGGTGGCTGGTCCAACCCGTCGGGCTGGCCGTCGATGTCGAATCCCTGCTGGCCTGACAACCGAGTCCCGTCTGAGGTGGCAGGCCCGGCAGGAGGGCAGGCCCGGCAGGAGGGCAGGCCCGGCGGGAGGGCAGGCCCGGCAGGAGGGCAGGCCCGGCGCCGCCGCTGACCGCGCGGCGGGGAGCCGGCGTGCGACGATGGCCGGCATGGACACCGACACCGGTTCGCTGCCCCCGGCCGGGTCGGCCGACGGACTCCGCCAGCTGACCGTCGGCACCGGCGCCGGGCTGGACACCGCCGACATGGTGCTCAACATCGGCCCGCAGCACCCGTCCACGCACGGCGTACTCCGGCTCAAGCTGGTCCTCGACGGCGAGCGGGTGGTCTCCTGCGAGCCGGTGATCGGCTACATGCACCGTGGCGCCGAGAAACTGTTCGAGGTCCGCGACTACCGGCAGATCATCATGCTGGCCAACCGGCACGACTGGCTGTCCGCGTTCGCCAACGAGCTGGGTGTGGCGCTCGCCGTTGAACGGATGATGGGCATCGAGGTGCCGGAGCGGGCCACCTGGCTGCGGACCGCGCTGGCCGAACTGAACCGGGTGCTCAACCACTTGATGTTCCTCGGCTCGTATCCACTGGAGATCGGCGCGCTCACCCCGGTGTTCTACTCGTTCCGGGAGCGGGAGACGCTGCAGGCCGTGCTGGAGGAGGTCTCCGGCGGACGGATGCACTACATGTTCAACCGGGTGGGCGGCCTCAAGGAGGAGGTGCCGGCCGGCTGGACCCGCCGGGCCCGGGAGGCGATCGGCCAGGTCGAGGCCCGGATGCCCGACCTGGACCGGCTGATTCGGCGCAACGAGATCTTCCTCGCCCGTACGGTCGGGGTCGGGGTGCTCGACGCGGCGACGGCCGCGGCGTTCGGCGCCTCCGGACCGGTCGCCCGGGCCAGCGGGCTGGACCTGGACCTGCGTCGCGACGAGCCGTACCTCGCCTACGGCGAGCTGGACGTGCCGGTGGTCACCCGCCGGGCCGGCGACTGCCACGCCCGGTTCGAGGTGCTGCTCGACCAGGTGTACGCCTCACTCGACCTGGCCCGCCGCTGTCTGGACCGGGTCGACCAGCTGAGCGGGCCGGTCAACGTACGGTTGCCGAAGGTGGTCAAGGCACCCGAGGGCCACACCTACGCGTGGACCGAGAACCCGCTCGGGGTCAACGGCTACTACCTCGTCTCCCGGGGGGAGAAGACCCCGTGGCGGCTCAAGCTGCGGACTGCCTCCTACGCCAACGTGCAGGCGTTGGCGACGCTGATCCCCGGCAGCCTGGTGCCGGATCTGGTGGCAATCCTCGGTTCGATGTTCTTCGTGGTCGGCGACATCGACAAGTGACGCCGGCCTACCGCCAGCGGCGGTCGTCGGGGAAGTCGACGTCGTCACGGTAGCGGCCGCGGCCGTCGTCGTCACGGTACCGCCGGCCACCGTCGTCCGGGTCCCGGTAGCGCCGGCCCGGGGCACCGTCGTCGTAGTCGCGGTACCGGCGGCCCGGCTCGTCGTCGTAGTCGCGGTACCGGCGGCCGGCGGTGCCCTCCTCCGCGTACCGGCGGGGCGGTTCGTCGTCGCGGTAGCGCCGGCCGGACGCGTCGTCGCGGTAGCGCCGGCCCGGATCCGCCGGTTCGTCGTCCCGGTACCGGCGGGGCGGTTCCTCGTCGCGGAACCGCCGACCGACGTCGTCCTCGTCGTCCCGGTACCGGCGACTGCGCCGGACCGGCTCGTCGTCGAGTGGATCGCGGGCCGGCGACGACCAGGCTGGAGGCGACTCGGCGCCGCTGCCGGCCGGCAACGCCGGCAGCGCCGCACGCCGGCCGGTCCCGCTGATCCCCGGGCCGTCCGGCGGCGGGTCGGCCATCCGCTGGTCCCACCGGGCGTCCCGCCACGGCGGCTCGTCCGCAACCCGGTCACCGCCCGGCCCCGGCAGGTCACCCCGGTCCTGCGGGTACCGGCCGTTACGGGCACCGACTCCGGACCGGGCCGGCGGGTAGTCGTCGTCGCGGGCCGGCTGCCACCGCTCGGCCGGCGACCCGGTGCTGAAGCCGTCGGCCCGCCCGACGTCCCACCGGTCGACGGGTCGGTCGCCGTACCGTTGCTCGCCGCTGTCGTCCCGGCCGCCGCTCCACGACCAGCGCTCCTCCGGCTGGTCGCGCAGCCGACGTTCGGCCCACGACTCCTCGTCCGGCTCGGCGGAACGCCGCCCACGGGTCGCCGGTGCGGACCACTCACCGTCAATGGACTCGCCGCCCCGGCCGCCGTACCGGGTCCCGCCGTACACCGTGCCGGCGGGTTCGTCGTCGGCCCGTGGGTCGACAACGTGCCGGGTGCTCACCTGGACGGTCTCCGGCTGCCGAACGACGCCGTTCGGCCCCTGCTGGCGGGGCAGTACGGTGCCGCTGACCGCCGGGACCGAGGCGCGACCGGCCTGGCCGCCGGATGAGTACTGGCTGCCGGAGCCGTACTGGCCGCCGTAGCCAGCAGCCCCGGTCGGGCCGGAGGCCGGCACTGCCGCCGGTACGGCGGACGCCGGAGCAGCCTGATCGAACCGGTCGTAGCCGGCGCGGTCACCGCCCGGCTTTTCCCGGGCCGGTTCACTGCGGGCGATCTCGGCACGGACCACGTCCAGCTGGCCACTAAGCGCCTCGACGTCGTCCTGAACCACCTGCATCTTTTCGCCGAAGGCGCGGTGCGTCGCCCGGACGGCGGTGGAAATGTCGTTGCGCACGTCCTCGCGGAGCACATCCATTTCCTCGACGAGCGCATCCTCCATGTCGGCGCGCATAGTTTCCACACCGCCACGCAAGGTGATTGACAATCCGATCAACACCACCGACGCGATAGCGATCACCATCGCCAGTCGCAACGAGCCGTCGCCGTCGCCGAGTAACAGCAAAAGCGCAGCCAGCGGCGCCAGGCCCAGGCCACCCCAGGTAAGCCACTTGAGCGGAACCGTGCGGCGCGGCTCCTCTTCGGCCTCGGGAGCGGACATGGCTGTGGAGCCTACCGACAACTACAGATCAACGGAACGGGTACCGCCTGCTGTCCGAGAAGGTAGGCTCCACAGCCCGGGTGGCCGGCGAAAGCCCGCGCCGGCCAGGAAAATCAGCCGGTCGCCAACGCCCCGTCCGACGAGAACACCAGACCCACACTGATCTCGCCGGTGGTCAACGCGGTCTTGGTCTGCGGCCCACCGGCGTCGAGGGAGCTGAACTCGCCGGCCCGGAAGTCGTACACCTCGACCAGCCCTTCCTGGCACTTGGGACGCTGCGGGCACTCCGGCGGACCGCCCAGGACGGTCGCCGTACCGGAGCATTTCTCCGCCAGGTCGGAAAGCGTACGAACGCCGTACTCGTCGGCGAAGGCACTGGTCACCGCGAACGCGTTCTGGTCCTGTGCCGCGGACGGCTCGCCGAAGACGATGCCGACCTGCTCGCCGACCTCGCGGAGCCCGGTCATCGTCTCGTCCAGGTCCGGCGACGAGATCGCTGGGGCGTTCTCCCCCGCGACCTTGTTGTTGATGAAGTCCGCCATGGTGGCCGCGTACTCCGGCACCACCTGAATCTCCCCGGTCTCCAGCGCCGGCTCGTACAGCTCACGGTTGCCGATCTGCTGCACGGTGACGTCGTAACCCGCCGCCGTCAGCACGATCCGGTACAACTCGCCCAGGGTCTCGCTCTCACTGAAGTTGGCCGCGCCGACGATCAACTCACCGCCCGGTCCGGTCTCGATACCGTCGGTCAGGGCCTCGGCGGCGGCGAACTCCTCGGCCGCGGCCTGCGGCGTCTGCCGGTCGACGTCGACCGCCCGGTTGAGCCCGATCAGCTTCTCGGTGTCCAACGCGGCCGACACCCTGTTCAGGGCGGCGACGACCTGCGGCGATGCCGCGTCGGCGTTGACCGCCGGCACGATGTTGTCGGTGTTCTGCAGCTTTTTGTCGTCAGTCAGCACCACTAGCTGGTCTCCGGCTACCGGTGCGCAGCCAGCACCGGACGCGCCGGCATCCGGCGCCTCGGTGCCGGAAGACCCCGCCTCGCCACATGCGGCGAGGAACCCCGCCGCGGTGAGCGCGCCGACCGCGCTCAGGGCGATACGTGTCCGTGCATGCATGATTGCCCGCCTCCTGTGTCCCGGCGCGACCCCATCGGGCCGGCCGCGTGTCCGACGGGCGCGGCACATGCCCGCGCGAGCGTGCTGCGGGCAGCACGGCAGCCGCGACGGGGCCCCGGCCCGTGCCGGCATGCCGTCACCCGTTCCCTCTACCGAACATCCTCAACGTAGGGTCCGACAACAGATGAAGATCGGTTGTCACCGGATCGTCATCCGGCCCAAACGGAAAGCGACGCGCTCAACCCGAACCGACCGCGCTGGCCTGCTCGTTCGCCCGCCGGCCGGGCCGGCGCAGCGGCCGCGGAGTGAACGCCCGTTCGAGCACCGCCAGCAGCCCTTCGGTGATCAGCGCCAGGGTCGCCACCAACAGACCGCCGGCGAGGATCTGGCCGCCGCCGATCGAGATGCCCAACCCGAAGCCCGCGCTGATGATCTGCCCGAGACCTCCGCCGTTGACGAACGCCGCCAGCGCCGCCGTCGCCACCACCTGCACCGCCGCGGTCCGGAACCCGGCCGCCAGGTACGGCACCGCGAGCGGCAACTCGACCCGGCGCAGCACCTGCCAGCCGGACAGCCCCATCCCCCGAGCTGCCTCCCGCACCTGCGGATCGACCTGCCGGATCCCGGTGAACGCGTTGGCCAGCAGCGGCGGTACGGCGAACACCGCCAACGCCAGGATCACCGGCGGCTTACCGAACCCCAGGAAGGTCAACGGCAGAATGGACAGCAGGGCGATGGTCGGCACCGCCAGGGTCAGGTTCGACACCAGCACCACCAGGCCGCCGCCCCGGCCGATGTGCCCGAGCCACAGTCCGACCGGCCAGGCCACCAGGCAGCCGACCGCGACCGCGGCGGCCGAGATGGTCAGGTGCTCACCGAGGCGGTCCAGCACCCCACCCGGGTTGGTCCAGTTGAGCGGGTCGTTGAGCCAGGTCACCGCCTGCTCGATCGGGTTCGCCGCCACGGTCCGCCGGCTCACGGGGCGACCCGCCGGGCCCAGGGCGTCAGCAGCCGACCGGCACCCGCCAGGAGCAGGTCGAGCAGCAGGGCCAGCGCCACGCTCAGCAGCGTACCGGTGAGGATCTGGGCCTTGTAGAAGTTGTTCCGGAAGCCACTGAAGATCAGATCACCGAGGCCGCCGTAGCCGATCAGCGAGCCGATGGTGACCAGCGCGACCGTGGAGACCGTGGCCAGCCGCAAGCCGGTCATGATGCCGGGCAGTGCCAACGGCAGTTCGATGCGCAGCAGCCGACCGAACCGGCCGTACCCCATCCCGTCGGCCGCCTCGATGGTCGCCGCCGGCACCTGACTCAGCCCGGCCAGCGAGTTGCGCACGACCAGCAGCAACGCGTACAGCACCAGGGCGATCAGCACCGACGCGGGATTTGTCGCACCCACGTAGGGTGCGACGAAGGCGAGCAGCGCCAGCGACGGGATGGTGTAGAGCACGCCGGTGAGGGCGAGGATCGGCCCGGTCAGCGACCGGAACCAGTACGCGACCACCGCCAGCGGCACCGCCAGCAGCGCGGCGATCAGCACCGCCTGTACCGTCAGGGCGACATGTTCGGTCAACGCGGCGACGATCGTCGACCAGTTGTCCTGGATGTACTGACCGGAGAACCACGGGTTACCCGGGTCAGCCCGGCCGGCGAGCAGGTGGAAGGACACAGGTGGACGGTACCGTGCGGGACACCGACGCCGACGGCGCGGCAGCGATCACCTTGACCGACATCGGCAAGCGGTTCCCGGACGGGACACGCGCCGTACAGAGCCTCTCCCTGGAGATCCCCGCCGGCCAGTTGGTGGTGCTGATCGGCCCGTCCGGCTGCGGCAAGTCCACCGTGCTCCGGATGATCAACAGGCTGATCGAGCCGACCACCGGGCGGATCATGCTCGGCGACGAGGACGTCACCCAGGTCGACCCGGTACTGCTGCGCCGCCGGATCGGGTACGTGATCCAGCACGTGGGGCTCTTCCCGCACCAGACCATCCGGGCCAACGTCGGCACGGTCCCCCGGCTGCTCGGCTGGCAGCGGGACCGGATCCGGCGCCGCGCCGACGAACTACTCGACCTGGTCGGGCTGGAACCGGGCCGGTACGGCAAGCGCTACCCGCACGAACTGTCCGGCGGACAACGCCAGCGGGTCGGCGTCGCCCGGGCGCTTGCCGCCGACCCGGTCGTTCTGCTGATGGACGAGCCGTTCTCCGCGGTCGACCCGATCGCCCGCGGCCGGCTGCAGGAGGAGTTCCTCCGGCTGCAGGCCGAGGTACGCAAGACAATCGTGCTGGTCACCCACGACCTGGACGAGGCGGTACGGCTGGGCGACCGGATCGCCGTACTGTCCGAAGGCGGCCGGCTGGAGCAGTACGCGGCACCGGCCGAACTACTCGGCGGGCCGGCGACCCCGTTCGTGACCGAGTTCGTCGGCGCCGACCGGGCGATCCGCCGGCTCGCGGTCACCCCGGTGAGCCGCGAACTGCTCGACGACGAACCGGCGGACCCGGTTCCGGCCGGGCTGCCCACCCTCGCTTTGGGTACCTCGCTCTACGACGCGCTGGCCCGGTTGCTGGTCACCGGCGCGGAGCACGCCCGGGTGGTCGACGACGCCGACCAGCCGATCGGCGTGGTGAGCCGACGCCGGATCCTCGACGCCAGCTGACCCGATGCCGGCTGACCTGCGTCAGCTCCGCTGCCCGGGCCTTAGCAGGTAGTCGATGAACGCTGCCCGTAGCAACGGCTCCGACTCGCCGTACTCGTGGCCGGTGAACTCCCGCCACAGCGCCACCGCGTCCTCGACGGTCGGGCCGATCGAGTTCGGCGCGCCGTCCAGCTCACTGGCGTCGTCGGCCCGGGACAGCCGCTGAGTTATCGACCAGAAGAAGCCCAGGTCCTTACGCTGCCGGGCCAGCTCGAACGCCTGCTCCCGCAACTGCTCGGTGGAGAGCTGATCGAGCTCCTCGAAGGTCGGCGTGGCGTGGTTCGCGGCCGGCGATTCGGTCATGCCCGCGAGCCTAACCCGCCGGCCCGTCGCTGGCTCGGCAGCTAGCGGGCTTGTCGGCGGGTCAGGCAGGCCGGCGGCAGGCCAGGCGAGCCGGCGTGGGTCAGCGACTCTCGGTGCCCCAGTGGCCGTCGGCGCCCCAGTTGTCGCTGGTGTCCCAGTTGTCGCTGGTGTCCCAGCGGTCCCGGGCCGGCGCCGGCTGGGCGGGCAGGGAGGCCGACCAGGACTGCTGGCCGCCGGTTGGCGGGTCGGATGGCCACCCGGCCTCGGCCCGGGCCGGCTCCGACCAGTCCGCCAGCTGACCGTCGTAGTAGACCGGCTCGGGTTCACCAGTCGACTCGCCTGCGGTCTGCTCGGCTTCCTGGGCCTCGTCGGCGTCGTCGACCGACGTCGACCGTGGCCGGCCGAACGTCTCCACCAGACGGGTCACCGCCAGCCCGACCACCACCGCGACGGCACCGGTGGCGTACAGCGCGATGTCGAGGTCGCGCAGCTCTGCGTACCTGATGAAGAGGGTCAGGCCGATCACCGCCAACACGGACCCGAAGACACCGCCCCGGCGGCCGAATACGCTGGTCCCGCCGAGCAGCGCCGCACCGATCGCCACCGCCGTCCACTCCAGCCCCACCGACGGGCTGACCGGGCCGTTGCCGACGGCGGCCAGCAGCACCCCGCCGACCACCGCGAAGACCATCGACAGGATCAGCGCACCGCTGGTGACCAGCGCGGCGACGCCGCCCCGCCGATCGGCCGGATCGGCAACCGGGCGGAACCGCCCGACCCCCCGCCGGATCGACTTGATCGTGCCGAGGGATCCACCGAGCAACGCCAGCACGACGAAGCCGCCGAAGAGCACGAACGCCTGGCCGGTCGGGTCGAAGGCACCCTGCAGGTCGACCGGGCCGGACCGCTGCTGGATGAAGACGACCGCCACGCAGGCGGCGACCAGACTGCCCGCCCAACCGGACACCTGCAGGCCGGTGACCAGCAGCGCCGTCCCCGCGCCGAGCACCACCGCCCAGATGGTGCCGGTGACCAGCACCGGCACCACGCCGTTGTCGCCGTTCTCGGCGAAGTGCAGCGCGGCGGCCACCGCCACCGGTCCGATGGCCAGGTTCGGCGCCCCGGCGCGCAGCGTGATCCCGGCGGCGAGCGCGAACAGGCCGAGCCCGGTCGCGTAGACCAGCAGCGGATCGCGGGTGCCGGCGCTGGTGAGGCCCGGGTCGACCTGGTAGAGGAGATAGCCGATCCCACCGACCGCCAGCAGCAGGATCAGTTCCCAGACGAGGTGCACGCCGAGTCGGTCCCGGCCGCGTTCGCCGTGGTAGGGGTCGTCGAAGACGTCGTCGAGCGCGGTGGACGTCAGGCGACGGCGGCTGTGCCGGGTGGTAGAGGAGCCATGCGTGGGCCGGTCCGCGGCAGCGGGCGAGTTCCCGGTCGCGGCAAAGTCCGCAGTGGTGGAGCGTCCGGTGGTGGAGAAGTCCGCAACGGTGGAGAAGGAGCTCGTCGAGTGGCCGGCCGGGCCGCGCCGACCGGGCTCGGCCGCCGGATACCGCGCGTCGCCGTAGCGGGTGTCGCCGTAGCGGGTGTCGCCGTAGCGGGTGTCGCCGTAGCGGGTG
>NZ_JBHMIP010000035.1:0-57307 GCF_048060245.1 Micromonospora sp. LOL_014 | reverse complement strand
GCCATCGTCTGCGACCACGACGCCGTTGCGATCCTCGCCGGACCCGGAGGTCCGGCGCAGCCTGGACGTGGGCCGAGTTGTGCGCCGAGTTCGGCGAGTTGCGATCCTCGCCGGACCCGGAGGTCCGGCGCAGCTCCGCGGCGGCCTGGTCATGGTCGGCGAGCAGGGCCGTGTTGCGATCCTCGCCGGACCCGGAGGTCCGGCGCAGCGCGCACCGTCAGAGCCCGCCGATGATCAGGTCGGACACGTTGCGATCCTCGCCGGACCCGGAGGTCCGGCGCAGCTTCAGCAGGCGGCGACGGCGGCCGCGGACGCCGAGGTGTTGCGATCCTCGCCGGACCCGGAGGTCCGGCGCAGCAGCTGGTCACCGACCTCATGCACCGTGAAGTCCTGTTGCGATCCTCGCCGGACCCGGAGGTCCGGCGCAGCATCCCGGACGTGCTTGCGTAGGTGCCGGACACACGACCGGTTGCGATCCTCGCCGGACCCGGAGGTCCGGCGCAGCGGCTCGCGAGCTGCGAGTATTCACCAATCACGATTGGCTTCGCGTTGCTCACGAGCAGTTTATGTCCCAATCGTAGGGGTTTGGCGGTTCGGAACCCCACGCTTGGAGCGTGGTCACCGGAGGTTCCTAGATCAACTTCAGACGCCAGACTGCACGTTTTGGTGGCGGCTGGCCGGTACCCGGCCAGCCGCCACCATCAGTCTCAGCGGGCGTCAGGCGTGGGCAGGTAGGTGGTGAAGGTGGCCCACTGGGCGGGAGCGAAGGTCAGGACCGGGCCGGTCGTGTCCTTGCTGTCCCGTACGGCGATGACGTCGGGCAGGTTCGTCGCCACTTCAACGCAGGCTCCGGCGTTGCCGCTACGGCTGCTCTTGCGCCAAGTCGCGCTGGTCAGGTCGACCACTGGTCAGTGCCTCCAATGCTTTCTCTATCATTTCCCTGGACGAGGCTTCGTCGAGGGCACGGCTTTCGAGGTCGCTCCAGACCAGATCGTAGGCCCGAATCTCCTCGGCCTTGTTCAGGTAGAGCGCCCCGGTCAACGTGTCCACGTAGGCCAACGGTGGTTCGACTGGCTCGGTAGCAAGCGGGGCGTTCGGGAAGCTGAGCAGGGTGAACGTCGAGGTCATTCCCGCGTGCTCCCCAGCCGAGTAGGGCAGGACCCGCACAGAGACGCTGTGCCGTTTCATGGCGTCAAGAATGTGTTCAAGCTGAGCCACCATGACTTCCGCACCGCCGACCAGACGATCGAGAACCGCCTGGTTGATGATCGTACGCAGATGAGGTGGTCGAGGCGAGTTCAACAACGCTTGCCGTTCGAGCCTGATCTTGACTCGTCGTTCGACCTCTTCATCGGTGAGCAGGCCGACCGGTAGACGCGTTACCGCCTCGGCGTACTCACGGGTCTGCAAGAGCCCTGGAACCGACTCGGAGACGAAGTGCCGGATCGTGGCGGCGCTGTCTTCGAGGGAGACGTAGAGGCCGAACCAGGCGGGTAGGGCCGATTCGGTGTAGTCGTGCCACCAGGCACGCCTCGGGGCATCGCGGGTCTCCCTGGTCATGGTGAGCAGGCGGTGGCGGGTCTCCGGGGAGACCCGGTAGAGGGTGCACATGGCGTCGACGTCGACGTCGCGGAAGCGGATCCGCGAGTCGCCGGCCTCGATGCGCCAGATGGTGGAGGAGCCGCGTTGCAGTGCTTGAGCTGCGGCGTCCTGGCTGATGCCGGCGGACTCCCGCAACACGGTGAGCCAGCGGCCGATGTGTCGGCGGAGCAGGGTTGTGCCGATGGAGCCGGACAAATCGCTCGCCCCCTTCATCCTCTGTGGTGAGTGTAGTCACCAACGTGGTGGACAATCAACTGACGAGCGCCTTCATAATCGTGAAGGCGCTCGGCATGGAAATGACTGACCTCGACCAGGGGTTGCCCACGACGATAAGGGCGCATCGCGCCTTGTCTTATGCATGCGGTCCAACTTAGATAACTGATGCCGGTGCTGTCCATAGTCACCCGCCGCAGTCGGGGAAACCCCCGTGACCGGCTGCGGCGGGCCCGGCGCATGCGCTCCTGCCCGCACGATTAATTGATCTTCGCTCGGGAGGAAATGGAATGTTCACCGCCCTCGCGTTCATTGCCGCCGGCTTTGTGCTCGGCATTCCGCCGGGTCTGCTGCTGTGCCGGCTGCGGCGGCGCTGGTGCCCGGCCTGCGGGCAGACGCTGCGCTGCCCCGACTGCGGCTCCCGGCAGTTCGTCACCTTCGACATCCGGCCGACGACCGGGCGGCGCTGGTCGCCCCGGGCGCGGTCGGCGCCCCGGGCCGCCGGCCGGTGACCGCCGAGCATGTGGCGGCGCGGCCGTCGTGGCGGTGCCGGGTGTGCCGGGCACCGTGGCCGTGTCAGCCGGCGAAGGCGCAACTTGTCGCCGCGTACGACCGGATCGGCCTGTGCATGTACGTGGCCGAGCGGTCCGCGGCGGCCGCCCTCGACCTGCCGGGGCTGACCCCGGCGGCGGCGTACGCCCGGTTCCTCGGCTGGGCGCGGGCCGCCACCCGTTCCGAACCCACTGGAGAGACCACGATGGAATCCGAGATGACCGTACGGGACGCCGACGTCACCGACATCGCCGAGCTGGCGGCGCTGCTCGCCGAGGCGTTCGTGACCAACCCGGTGGCCGGCTGGCTGATCGCCGACGTGTCCAACCGGTACACCACGTTCCTGCGGCTGTTCGACGTCGAGTTGACGCACGGGCTGACGCACGGCGTCGTCCACGTCGCCGGCAACCGGGAAGGGGTGGCCGTTTGGCAGCCGTACCCGATGCGGTTGGCGACGGTGACCGACCACGAGCGGGAGGTGCTCGGCGCGGCCGGCATCTACCGGCGGCGGGTCGCGCACCTGCGGGCGGTGCGTGACGAGCACCGGGCGGCGGCGTTGCGGCTGCCGGTCGGGCCGTCGGCCGGGCTGTCGGCGGGGCTGGCCGACGGGTCCGCACCGGAGCCGGTGGTCGGCCACGAGCTGGTGTACCTGGCGGCGGCGCCGTGGCTGCGTCGCCGTCGCATCGGCGCGGCGCTGCTCGACCATCATCAGCGCACGTTGGACGCCGCCGGGCTGGTCGGGCACACCGTCACCGACGAGGAGTACGCCCGTGACCTGCTGGCGGTGCGCGGTTGGCGCACGCCCGGCCCACGGCACCTCTCCCCCGGCGGGCCGCCGCTGTGGTCGATGCGCCGCGACCCCGGCACCCGACCGACCCCGCCTACAGCGGGGTACGGACGATGAAGGTGGCGTAGGACGCGTTGGCGCCTCTGCCGATCTCGGAGAGTTTCAGGTATCTGCCGTCGTGGTGCAGGTAGCGGTCCGGGTAGTTGTAGGAGCGCAGTGAGGTGTGCTGCCCGGTCAGTCCGGTGACCGGGCAGAAGGTGGCGTCGGCCCGGAACAGGGCGCTGCCGTCGACCCGGTGCAGGTAGAAGCGGAAGTTCTTGTGGCGCAGGTAGTAGCCGGGGAAGTTGACCGCCTCCAGGGAGATGCAGCTCGACTTGGCCAGTCCTCGGCGGACCACGAACGCAGCGTCGGCCTTGCTGCGCTGGTCGACGATGTCGACGCGGCCGTCGAAGTTGCGGTGCCGCACCCGGCGGCCGGGCAGGTTGACCGGCTCCAGCCCGAACGTGCCGCCGACGGTCAGGGTGAGGTAGGCGGGTGCGGTCGGTTTCGGGTCCGGTGCCGGCTCGGTGGTCGGCGGCGGTGCTGCCGGCGTCGACTCGCCGATCGGGTCCGGGGCGGGAGCAGCGCGGGCGGGGTCGCCGACCGGGCCGACCCGGTCGGCGTCGTCGGCGTCGTAGGTTGGCTCAACGGCCGACGGTACGGTGTTCGGGCTGCGGGGAAGGGTTCCGGTGGCTGCGCCACTCGGGACACCCGCGACGAACTCGCCCCGGATCGGCTTCTGCTGGTTGCCCCGGTTGGTGGCCACAGTCACGATGATGACGGCGGCGGTAAGGACCGCCACGGCGCCGATAGCGGCACGGCGGGGCGGTGTCGTCGAGCGGTCGGCATGCTTGGCGGGCGTGGCGGACAGGGCGCGGGTACCGCGCGCTCCGCCGCGCCGGCCCGACCCGGCGGCAGTCGGGCCGCCTGCGGCCGTGCCGGCGACCACTGTGCTGTCGGTGACCTCGCCGTCGATCGTCGTGGGGCTCGACCAGCTGACCTGGCTAAGCCGGGCGGTGGCCAGCGAGAGCGGGCTGTCCGCCGGCGGTCGGGGCCAGCGCGGGGCGGAACCGAGCCGGCGGGGCAGGTCATCGGGTGTCGGCTGGCCCTCGGCCGACGTGAGCCAGCGCTCGACGGGCAACGGATCCTGCTGAATGTCCTCGTCGGACATCGATATCCCACCTCCGGCTGACAGCCTGTCCGGGTCCGATCACTGCGTCGCGGCGCATACATTCTCATTTCGCCCGCATGGTGCGCCAGTACCCGGAGCCACCGAGTTGTCTCACTTCGGCAAAGCACCGCACCCCAACCACGACAGCCGTCACCCTTGGTGGTCGTTATTTGACACGCGGTTGCGGCCGGTTGAGCTTCCTGCCGTCGGCGGCCGGCCAGACCCTCCCGGAAACCTCACTCGATATGACTGAATGTAGGCATTGACGCCGACGGCGCAGCTTTTCAAGACAGCTCTTCGGGGCGCCTGAACCATCGAGGTCTAGTGAGTCCACTGTCGACCCAGCCCCACACGGAGAGGAACTCGATGAGTCCCGACCGAAACGGATCGGCGACCCCGACCAGCACCACCCCCACGGTTTCACAAACCACAGCGTCAGCGCTCTCGGCGGACTGCCCAACCAGGGTCCGAAGAGCACCAGCGCCGTCGGCGCGTACCGAGTTGGCGACGGTGCTGCCCGGGCGGGGCGACTTCGACGAGGCGATCGCGTTGCAGCGCGACCGCACGGGCTGAGCCCGGCCGGCCGGCTCGACGTCGAGCCGGCCGGCCGGGCTGTCTGTCAGCCGGTGGCGTCGCCGGTCAGCTGGCTGGGCGTTGCCGGACCCGTCGGCGCAGCAGCCAGCCGACGACCAGCAGCACAAGCAGTCCCCCGCCGCCGACGGCGGCCCCGGGCAGCAGCAGCCCACTGCCCCGGTCGTCCGACCCGGCGGCGGATGTGTCGGCCGTACCGCCGTCGGTGTCGGTGCCGTCGACGGAGCCGGCTTGTTCCGGTTCCGCTGCGGTGCCCGGTGCCGGCAGCACCGCGCGGGCGCAGTCGGCCGGGTCGGCGCTGTCGCTCCCGCCGTTGACGACCTCGAAGTAGAACTTGCCGCTGATCTCGTGTCCGTCAGCCGACGTCGCCTCGTACGCGAGCGTGTGTACGCCGGTGGTCAGCGGGTCGACGGTGGCGCACAGGGTCTTCGCGTTGACCACGACCGCCTCCCCCACCGCCACAGCGGTGTCGTCGGGGCCGGTGACGGTGATCTGCCGTTCGCCGGTGCCGGACAGCGGGCCGAATGTCAACGCGATGGTCTCCACACCGGGGGCGACCTCGTCGCCCGGCCCGGGGGCGGCGGAGATCAGCTCGGTGTGCGCCCACGCAGGAGCGGCGAACGCGACCGCCGCCACCCCCGCGCAGGCCAGGACCGCGGCGTGACTCAGAAGTCGGCGCATACCAGGCGGTTGTCCATGGCTTCCATCGGGTGGATGACCACCGACTTGGCGGCGTCGCCGACCTGCTGCTCGTTGGTGACGGTCGCGGTGCCGGTGCCGTCGGTGGCGGCGGTGAAGCCGAGGTGGACCTCGTTGGGCGGGGTTTCCGGGCCGCTCTCGTCGAACTTGAAGTGCGGTCCGCCGTTGTCGGCGGCGCACTCCTGGGCGTGCAGGTGGCCCATGTACTCCGCACCGGGCTCCAGCCCGGTCAACTTCACCGTGACCGTCGTGCCGTCCTCGGTCTGCGCCAGCCAGGCGGTCCCGGCGGCGTCGTCGGTGCCCGGTGGCCGGGTGTCGAGTAGGGCGAACGTGGCCTCCACGGCACCGTCGATCTGATCGGCCGGCGTGGCGGACGGGTCATTCATCATCATCCCGTCCATCCCGTCCATCCCGTCCGTCCCGTCCATCCCGTCGGACATCGCGGAGGCCGACGCCGACGGCTCCGTGGACGTGTCGGCGGCGTCGGTGGAGCCGGACGAGTCGTCGCCGCAGCCGGCGAGGACGCCGACCGACGCGAAGCCGACAACCGCGACAGCGGTACGCCAGCGGTCCGATCCGTTGATGTTCACGTGTCGTGTTCTCCCTGTTCGGATACAAAGGGTGGGCCGGCTACCGGGGCCACCCGGTTGCCGGCGCTTGTCTCCCCGTTCGGGGTCTTCCGATAGTTGAGTCGGACGTGGCAGCGCGGAAGTTCCCACGGGTTCGACCCCGTGACGTAGCTGCTGCTAACGGCGGTCGGCGGACGAGTTCTGGTCACCGACGCCGGGGGTGGTCTCGACCGCAGCGGGGTCGGACAGGTTGACCCGCTGCAGCGGGGCCGCCGGGTGCGACGTACCGCTGTCGTGGCCGCCGACCTCGGCGCGGACCCGGGGCCGCGACTGCGGATGCTGTTCCTGCACCCAGGCGACCAGCTGTTCCCTGACGAGGCACCGCAGGTCCCACAACGCCGACGAGTTTGCCGCCGACACAAGCGCGCGGGTCCGGATGTTGCCGTCGGTCGCCCCGGTCACCTGCAGCCCGCAGACCCGGCCGTCCCACAGCGCCGCCGCCGCCTCCGACTCGACGATGCGGCGCAGTTCCTGACGCATCGACTCGACCGGCAGGCTCCAGTCGACGTCGATCTCGGCGGTGCCGAGCACCGACGCGGCGGTACGCGTCCAGTTCTGGAACGGGGTGGTGGTGAAGTAGTTCGACGGCAGGATCAACCGGCGTTCGTCCCAGATCTTCACCACCACGTAGCCGAGGGTCATCTCCTCGATGCGGCCCCACTCGCCCTCGACGACGACCACGTCGTCGAGGCGCAACGCGTCACCGAAGGCGAGCTGCAGGCCGGCGAAGATGTTGCCGAGGGTGCTCTGTGCGGCAAGCGCGGCGACCACGCCGACCAGGCCGGCGGAGGCGAGCACACTAGCCCCGGCGGCGCGGGCCGCCGGGAAGGTGACCAGCATCGCCCCGACGGTGAGCACGCCGACGACGGCGAACGCGACCCGACGGATCACGGTGATCTGGGTGTGCGCGCGGCGGGCAGCGAGGTTGTCGTTGACATCGATCGGGAAGCGGCGCAGGGCGGTGTCGGCGGCCAGTCCGAGCAGGGTGGCGACCAGCCAGCCGCCGGTGGCGATGGTGGCCAGCAGGATGGCGTGCTGCACCGGCTCATGCCAGCCGTTGGTGGTGGCGATCGGGATGGTGAACCGGGCGGCGAGCAGCGCGGCGATGATCGCCGTCGGCAAAAAGGCGCGCCGGGAGATGTCGGTGAGCAGCGCGGAGCGGCGGCCCGCGAAGCGGAGGATACGGTAGGCGACGGCGACGGCGAGTGCTGCACCAGCCGCCGCTCCGACCACGATCGCGGCGCTGACCAGGGCGTCGGACACGTCCGACATCTCCTTTCCCATCGGTTTCGTCGGCAGCGGCCAGCTAACCACATCCACCCACGCCCGTCTCGGACCGGTCGACGTCGCGCAGCGTCACCAACGGGGCGGACCAGCCCCGTAGACCGGCCAGGAACGGCACGGACCGGGCCAGCACCACCCCGACCAGACCGTCCCGACTCGCCGGCTGGTCGTACCGGGCGCCCAACTCGGCGGCGAGCCGCGACTGCAGCCGCCGCAGCATCTGGTCGGCGTCGTCGAAGGGTGCGCTGGCCCGGGCGGCGGCCCCCTGTTCGGCGTCGGCGTCGGCGTGGTTAGCGTCCAGGACCGTGTCGTCGAGGTAGCGACGGGCGATCGTGTCCTGAATTCGCAACAGGGCGTACGCCAGCTCCTCAGCCCGTGGCCCGAGACCGCGCCAGGTGGCGCAGCGGGCGATGAGCAGCGCGGCGACCGTCGCCTCGATGACATGTTCCAGGGCCGGCTCGAGGTCGTAGTCCGGCCGCCGCGGCCGGTAGGTGAGCGCCACCAGTGGGTACCGGCGGACGGTGTCGTCGATCGCGCGCAGGTCGGCAGCCCAGTCCGCGCAGCGCTGGCGGGTGGCGTCAACCCCTTCGGTGGTCAGGCTGCGCACGGTCAGCCCGACGCCGTCGCTGCCGCCTACCTGGTCGTGCACGGCGAGCGCGAACCGGTTCCGCACTGTCAACCCGGTGATCAGTTCGATCAGGTACGTCGCCAGCGCGGCGAACAACGCGAAGCCGAGCGCCGCGACGCACACCGCGAGCAGCTTCTGCGCCGGAGTGTCCGGGGTGAGGTCGCCGTAGCCGAGCACCGTGAGGGTGCCGGCGGAAAAGTACAGGGCGTCGGCGAAACCGGTCGGGCCGTAGCCGGCGACCCGGTGGTAGCCGTCCAGGTGCGGCCACACCAGCAGGGCGACCCCGAACACCAGCGGCACGATCCAGGCCAGGAAGGTGCCGGTCACCAGCAGCGGCCCGGCCCAGACCAGCAACGTCCGCTCAGGCCGCCGGCGACGATTGGCGGCAAACGACGACAGCCGCCACACCGAACGCCGGACCGCGCCGGCGACCGGACCCTCCGCATCCGGATGCAGGATCGTCAACCAGACGTCGACCACCACCACGGCGATCAACGCGCCACCCGGTACCGCCCACAGCCACATCATGGGCGCAGGTATACCCCGTTTACCGGCTGGTCGACTGCACCACCTCGAACTCGAGCAGGCTCGCGCCGGTCGCCACCGGCGGGCGGGGTCGTTCGCCGTCCCCGGCGGCGTGGGCCTGCCGAGCCGGGCCGGCCGCCCACGCCTGATAGGCCTCCTCACTCTCCCACCGGGTGTAGACGAAGTAACGGCCCTCCCCCGCGACCGGGCGCAGCAGCTCGAACGCGAGGAAACCGGGCGCGTTCTCCACCGCCCCCTGGCGGGCGGCGAACCGTCGCTCCAGCTCGTCGCCGGCGCCGTCAGGGACCTCGATCGCGTTGATCTTCACGACTGCCATGTGGACAGCCTAGTCGGGGGCGGGTGCGCTCAGCCCTGGTTGGCCCAGTCGCCGAGCGACCAGTCCCGCACCTCGGGCATGTCCTCCAGGTGCTCCACCACGTACGCCTCGTGCTTGGCGAGCTGCTGCTCGCACCAGGCCTTCAGATCGGCGGCACCGCGCGGCAGCCGCCGGGCGTTGTTGATCGCGTCCATCACCAGGTGGTAGCGCGACGCCCGGTTACGGACCGTCATGTCGAACGGGGTGGTGGTGGTGCCCTCCTCGATGAAGCCCCGCACCCGGAACCGGTCGGCGTCCGGCCGGCCGTGCACCAGCTGATGGATGGCCCCCGGGTAGCCGTGGAAGGCGAACACCACGTCGACCGAGTCGGTGAACAGCTCGGAGAACATCGTCTCGTTCATGCCGTGCGGGTGGTCCTTCTGCCGGGGCAGCCGCATCAGGTTGACCACATTGACCACCCGGACCTTCATGCCGGGCAGCCGTTCCCGCAGGATCTGCGCGGCGGCGACCGTCTCCATGGTGACCACGTCACCGGCGCAGGCCAGCACGATGTCCGGCTCCGAGCTACCGTCGTCGGTGCCGGCCCACTCCCAGATGTCCGCACCCTTGGCGCAGTGCTCGACCGCCTGGTCCATGGTCAGCCACTGCAGCTGCGGCTGCTTGTCGATGACGACCAGGTTCACGTACGACCTGGACCGCAGGCAGTGGTCGGCGACCGACAGCAGGCAGTTGGCGTCCGGCGGCAGGTAGACCCGCGACACGGTGCCCCGCTGGTTGAGCACCACCTGGATCAGCCCGGGACCCTGGTGGGAGAAGCCGTTGTGGTCGTTACGCCAGGCCGTCGAGGTCAGCAGGATGTTCAGGCTCGGTACCTTGGCCCGCCACGGCAGGTGCGCCGCCTCCTGCAACCACTTGCCGTGCTGCACCGTCTGCGACGCGCTGACCATGGCGAACGCCTCGTAGGTGGCGAACATGCCGTACCGGCCGGTCAGGTTGTAGCCCTCCAGCCAGCCGTGGCAGTTGTGCTCGGACAGCACCTCCATCACTCGGCCGTTACGGCTGATCGCCGTGTCCGACGGGTACACCTGCTCCATGAAGCCGCGGTCGGAGACCTCGAAGACGGCGCCGAGCCGGTTGCTGTTGGTCTCGTCGGGGCAGAACAGCCGGAACCGGTCCGGGTTGCGGGTGTAGATGTCACGCATCAGCTCGCCGAGTTTGCGGGTCGACTCGGCGCGCAGCTGCGCCGGCTGCGGCACGTCGACCGCGTACTCGCGGAAGTCGGGCATGTCCAGGTCACGGGTCAACAGGCCGCCGTTGGCGTGCGGACTGGCACTCATCCGCAGGTCGCCGTCGGGGTTGACGCCGGTCACCGTCGCGGTCGGCGCGCCGTCGGCGTCGAACAGCTCCTCCGGACGGTACGAGCGCAGCCAGGTCTCCAGGATCGCCAGGTGGTCGGCGTTGTCCCGGACACCGGACAGCGGCACCTGGTGCGACCGCCAGGTGCCGGTGACGGTGATCCCGTCGACCTGCTCCGGGCCGGTCCAGCCCTTCGGCGACCGCAGGATGATCAGCGGCCAGCGGGGGCGGGAGCCGTCCCAGTCGCCGCAGCGGGCGGCCTCCTGGATCTGGCGGATCTTGCCCCAGGCGTCGGCGAGGGCGGCGGCGAACCGCAAGTGCATCCCGGGCAGGTCGTCGCCTTCGACCTCGATGACCTCGTACCCGTGGCCTTCCAGCAGCGAACGAACCTCGGCGCGGTCCTTGCGGCCCAGCACCGTCGGCCCGGCGATCTTCGCGCCGTTGAGGTGCAGGATCGGCAGTACGGCGCCGTCGTGGGCGGGGTTGATGAACGACACGCCCTTCCAGGAGCCTTCCAGCGGGCCGGTCTCCGCCTCGCCGTCACCGACGACGGCGATGGCCAGCAGGTCCGGGTTGTCCATCACCGCGCCGAACGCGTGCACCAGGACGTAGCCCAGCTCACCGCCCTCGTGGATGGAACCGGGAGTGGTGACCGAGACGTGGCTGGGGATGCCGCCGGGGCTGGAGAACTGCCGGAACAGCCGCAGCATGCCGGGCTCGTCCCGGGTGACGTCCGGATAGATCTCGGTGTAGGTGCCCTCCAGGTAGCCGGCGGCGACCAGCGCCGGACCGCCGTGGCCCGGGCCGGTGAGGTAGATGGTCTGCTGCCCGGTGTGCCGGATCAGCCGGGACACGTGGGCGTAGATCAACGAAAGGCCGGGGCTGGTCCCCCAGTGGCCCAGCAGCCGCGGTTTGATGTGCTCGGGGGCGAGCGGCTCGCGCAGCAGCGGGTTGCCCCGCAGGTAGATCTGCCCGACGGTCAGGTAGTTGGCGGCCCGCCACCAGGCGTCCAACTGCGCCAGCTCGGCGTCGTCGGGCGCGGCGAGCACCCGCAGCAGCCCGTCGTCCGCGCCGGCGCGGCCGGCCCCGGTCGGGGTGCGCTGATCGGTCACGGCAGTCACGAGCGGATTCCTCCTCATCAGGGGGTACGTCCACGACTGATCGTAGAGGGGCCGCTGCGGTTTTTCGCGGCTCCAGTGCCTGTCAGGCAGGGGCACAACGGCCCTTGACATGCCCTGACATGCCCCAGGCCGGGCCGTTGCTGGCCACCGCCGGCGGCCACGGTGAGCTGGAAGGCGGCAGTCAGTCGATCGACGCACGGCAGTGTGATTTGTGCGTCCACAGCCAACTCCACCGGGCCTGCGGTGCCCGACACTCTTCTTGACAGGAGAGTTCTCGAGTAGGAAGTGATCTGCAGTGCGTACCCTCTACGACACCGGGTCGGTCCATCCGCTGGACCGCTACGAGTACTACCGAGCGGAAGCGACGGCCGAGGTGGCGCCGGTGGAAATTCGTGGCCGATCGTCGCTGTCCCTCACCGCCGCGATGCGGATCGCCCAGGTCGGCCGATATGAGATCGAGACGACCAGCTGGCGGTCCGACATCGAAGGCGTGGCCCTCCGGACGCAACGGCTGATCCGGGCCAGTGATCCGGAGTCCTACCGGATCTGCGTCCTCGTCAGCGGGGAGCTCCGGGTCGAGCAGAACGGTAACCAGGCGCGGAGCCTGGCTACTGCTCGGTGTAACGATCTGCCGACTCGCGGACGCCCCGCTCGACGCGGTGACCGCAGTGGCAGGCACCATCCAGGTGCTCCTCTCCGGTTAGTCGCCGTGCCGGCCGGCAACGCCCGTCAGCACGGTTGTGCATGATCCACTCCGTTCGTGTACAGTCTTGCCCCGTGCGGCCCTCAGCCGCCGGCCCCACGGTGTCGACGTCCGGCTGTCGACCTACCGGATGGGGGCGGTAGAGTGGTCCGGGCAGGTCCGGGTGGCGGAATGGCAGACGCGCTAGCTTGAGGTGCTAGTGCCCGTATAGGGCGTGGGGGTTCAAGTCCCCCCTCGGACACAAACTAGTACATGATCCATCAGGGTTGGCCTCCGCTTCGATGATGCGGAGGCCTGGTTTGTATGTGAGCTTGAGTCCGAGCTGCTGGTAGACCTGGGCCTAGTCCGCGGGATCGGCGGTGCGCAGGACGTTGGCGATGCCGGAGAGCGCCTCGACCACGGTCTGGATCTCGGCGGGGGTCATGGTGCGGCGGCCGGTGAGCTGGCGTAGCTCAGCCTCGATGGTGGCCTTCTCTGCCTGGACCTGGGTGGTCCATTGCTGGACGAGTGCCGGGTCGGTGCCCGCTTCGAGTGCGGCCCGGTAGCGGTCGAGCTTGGTCTGGATGATGGCGAGCTTCTCGCGGGCGACGGCGATGCGCTGCTGTTCGGCGTCGTTGTGCTGGGCGTCGGCGATGGCTTGCAGTGTGGCCTGCAGGTTGGCGGGTCTGAACGCCCGGCTGATCCAGGGATCGACCTGTTCGATGATCTTGTCCTCACGGACGTAGAGGCTGCGGGGGTGGGCGATGCTGTTGGCGTCGGCGTACTCGGCAGCGTAGGTGCATCGGTAGTGGTTGCGGTTGTTGTTGTAGCTGCCGACCATCCGCCGGTCACACAGGCCGCAGAACAGCAGGCCAGACAGGGTGTATCCGCGTTTGCTGGCGCGTGGCTTGGACTTCACGCCCGGTCGGCGTGCTCCGGCAGCGAGCTGGGTCTGGACCTGCTCGAACGTGTCGTCGTCGACGAGGGGCTCGTGGACGAGCGCGGAGGAGTAGATCCATTCGCGGGCTGGGTTCCAGCGCATCTTCGTTTCGTGGCCGAGGGCGACGTCCTCGATGTCGATGAGGATCTCGGCCTTGCGTTGCCGGTTCCAGACCTGGCGGCCGGTGTAGCGGGGGTTGGTCAGGATGACGCGTACGGCGCTCTTGGCCCAGGCATTGCTATGTCGATGGGGGTTGCGTCGGGGGTCAGCCGCAGATGGTGAGGGGATGCCGTCGCGGGTGAGTCCTTCGGCGATGGCGTAGATGCCCGAGCCGGCGAGATACTCGCGGTAGATCCGGGCGACGACCGGTGCGGTGAGCGGGTCGGGTTCGAGGCGGTGCAGTCGTCGGCCGTCGGCGGCCTTGCTCGGGTTCGGATGCGGGCCGGCGTCGGCGAGCTGGTAACCGTACGGGGGACGGCCGCCGAGGAAGCGCCCTTCGGTCGCGGCTTGAGCGGCCATGGCGGAGCGGACTCGGATCTTGATTCGGTTACGCTCGCCTTTGCTCATCCCGCCGTAGAGCGACATGACCAGGTCATGGGCGTCGCTGCCCGGGTCTACCGCGCCCCCGACCTCGGGGATCCACAACTGGACGCCGAAGTGTTCGAACAGCGGGAACGTGAGCCCGAACTGGTTGCCGTAGAACGCGCGCTGCGGTTCGCCGATGACGACGCCGTCGAAGCCACGACGCGGGTTGCGCAGCGCGGCGAGCAGGTCCGCAGCCCGTGGTCGTCGTTTCCACGGCAGGGACCGAGATGTGCCGATGTCGAAGTACTCGCTGACGATCGCATGCCCGGCGGCCTCGATGAGGCCGCGGGCACGGGCGAGTTGCCAGTTGCGGGATGCCTCGGGGTCCTGGTTGTCTTCAGTGGACACACGTCCGTAGAAGGCGAATCTCATCTTGTACTCCTGAGCGGTGGGGAATCCTGGCCGCCGGTCTGGTGGCGTGCGGCGTTGAGGATCAGTCGAAGCAGCGCGGCGGCTGTGCCTGGTGTGATCATGGGGTCGTGATCGGGAAGCTCGACCCGGACATCCCGTCGCTGCGGCGGCGGGTGAGAAGCCGCGGCAGCGTAGTTTGACTCAGCCTGCGACGGCAAGGCCGATGTCGTACCGCCGGCGGATAGCACTCGCGAATCATGATCATGGAGATGCGGCCCGTGCGGCTGCTTCGGGTCGTGGGCTCGAACGGCATGGGTGTCATCGAGTTCATCGCGCTTGATCGCGGCTTCCTCGGCGTCGCCATGGGCCGGCGAGGCCGGGGTGGCGCGCCGTGACGACGCGCCACCCCGTGTGCCGTTTGGGTCACGGCTACTCATGCCACCGCCGTACGCCGGTTTGTGAAGACCAAGAGGTCGACGTGGTAGCTCTCGGCGCCTGCACCGGCTGGCCAGGCGTGTCTCGCTGCATCGGCTTCGGCCCGGGTGGCGTAGTAGAGGAACTGGTCGCCGTTGCCCGGTCCGGTGACGGCGACGATTTGCAGGATGTGCGTCAGGCCCGCGGCGCGGGCAGCGGGCAGCAGTTCGCCAAGGTGCTCGGCGCATGTAGTGCCGGGCTGGCCCGGTGCCGCGGAGCTGACGGCGGCGATCGCCCACGTGTCGGCCGTCATGATGAGCCGACACGCGCCGAACAGGTCAGCGATGCTGGTCTGCGTACGGCCTGCGTGCTGCGGAGGCCAGCGAAGGACGACGAGGCTGGCGGGCTCGGCGAGCGAGTCGAGGTCGGCGACGTCGCCGGGGTCGGTGATGGACAGGTACGAACGGAACGTGTTGGCGCTGGCAGTCTGTAGATGTGGGTCGCTGTCGAAGTCGACGACCGCGTCGCCGCGTTGGGTGTACACGAGGATGAGTCGCTGGGCCAGACGCGACGCAAGACGGGTGCCGGGGTCGGGGGCAAGTGGGTCGTCGTCGCGGTCGTCGAGTCGCCAGACGGCGATGGGTACGTCGCCGCCGACGAGGATCGCGTCGCCATGGGTGTTCGGTGCGTCGGTGGATGGGTTCGGACGGGGCTCGTCGTCCGGGACGGAGTTCGGCAGAGCAGTCATGTGCGGGTAGCTCCCGCGCTGGCTGACCGTGTTCGCATCTACGAATGGCCCCGGGATGCCCGCTCACAGCACCGTCTCTCACGGCCCGGTACCCAACAGCACCCAACAACGCGCGACGTCTGTTGGGCGGCCTTACCCAACAGTTGATCATCGTTGGCCCAACAGCTTGTCGTCTACGGCTGTTGGGTAGGCAACAGCCAGCCCACGGGGCGCGGGCGGCGCCAGCGGCGGACGAGACAGGCGCCGGCTATCCGGGGCCGCCGGGGTGTCGCCGCTTCCTGAAAACTGACCCACCAGGAGTCTCCGAAAACTGACCCATCCTGCTGTATGTGAGGAGGGTGCTGAAAGTGGAGGACTGGGCTGAAATACGCCGGTTGCATCGCGCGGAGGGCGTACCCATCAGGGAGATCGCCCGCAGGTTGGGAGTCGCCCGCAACACGGTCCGAGCGGCGCTGGCCAGCGACCGGCCGCCGAAGTACGAACGTGAGCCACGAGGCTCGGTCGTCGACGCCTACGAGCCACGGATCAGGGCGTTGCTGACCGAGTGGCCGCGGATGCCCGGGCCGGTGATCGCCGAGCGGATCAAATGGCCCTACTCGATGCCGCCGTTACGCAGACGGCTGGCGGTCATCCGGCCGGAGTACGTCGGTGTGGACCCGGTCGACCGGACCGTCTACGAGCCGGGCGAGATCGCCCAGTGCGACCTGTGGTTTCCCGACACCGCGATCCCGGTCGCGGCGGGCCAGTCACGCACGAAGCTACCGGTGCTGGTCATCACCCTGGGGTTCTCCCGGTTCATGACCGCCGTGATGATCCCGTCCCGGCAGGCCGGCGACATCCTGTCCGGGATGTGGCAGCTGATCTCGCAGCTGCGGCGGGTGCCGAAAACCCTGGTGTGGGACCGGGAATCCGCGATCGGCGGGACCGGACGGGTCTCGGCGCCAGCGGCGGCGTTCGCTGGCACCCTGGCCACGCGCATCCGGCTGGCTCCCCGCCGCGATCCGGAGTTCAAAGGCATGGTCGAACGCGCCAACGGATTCCTGGAGACCTCGTTCATGCCCGGCCGGCTGTTCACCTCACCCGCCGATTTCAACACCCAACTCGACGACTGGCTGGCCGGGGCCAACGCCCGCACCGTCCGCTCGATCCAGGGCCGCCCGGTGGACCTGCTGGCCACCGACTACCTGTCGATGATCCCGCTGCCGCCGGCGCAACCCCCGACCGTGTACCGTTCGAAAACTCGGCCACAGCCGTTGACGTGCGGCTTTGTCCGCTGCGGGATCGATGGATGGCGTCATGCTGCCGGTCATGATCCTGTCGTTCGGCTACCTGATTCTTCGTCAGGCACTGCAGCTGATCATCTTGTTGGCCCGGGGTGGGGACGCCAACGCGGTCGAAGTGCTCGTGCTGCGGCACCAGGTCGCGGTCCTGCATCGGCAGGTACGCCGTCCGGATCTGGAACCGGCTGACCGGGCGGTGCTTGCCGGCCTGTCGAGGCTGTTGCCGCGGACCCGGTGGGCGGCGTTCTTCGTCACCCCGGCCACGTTGTTGCGCTGGCACCGCAACCTGATCGCACGGCGGTGGACCTACCCGAGACGGCGACGCGGTCGACCGCCGATCACGGCCGAGGTGCGCCAACTGGTGCTACGGCTGGCCCGGGACAACCCCACCTGGGGATGCCGACGCATCCAGGGCGAGATGACCGGCCTGGGCTACCGGCTCGCGGCCAGCACGATCTGGGCGATCCTGACCACCACCGGTGCAGGTCCGGCTCCACGTCGGGCGGGACCGACCTGGACCGAGTTCCTCACCACCCAGGCCAAAGGCATCCTGTCCTGCGACTTTCTACACGTCGACACCATCGGACTGACCCGCGTCTACGTCCTGTTCCTCATGGAGATCGCGACCCGGCGAGTACACCTGCTGGGCGCCACGACGAACCCGACCGGTGAGTGGGTGGCGCAGCAGGCCCGCAACCTCATGATGGACCTGGACGATCGTGCGAACCAGTTCCGGTTCCTGATCCGGGACCGGGACGCCAAGTACACCGCAGCGTTCGACACCGTGTTCCACGCCGCCGGTGTCGAGGTGCTCCGAACGCCACCCCAAGCACCCCGAGCGAACGCGTTCGCGGAACGCTGGGTACGCACCGTTCGGCGAGAGTGCCTCGACCGGACCTTGACCTACAACATCCGACATCTGCTCGCCGTGCTCGGCGAATACCTCACGCACTACAACGGGCATCGGCCACATCAGGGCCGCGGGCAACGCCCACCTGACCAGGACACGGTCCCAGCCCCAGTGACCGATTTGGGTACCGTCCGAGTGCGGCGCAGGAAGGTCGTCCACGGGCTGATCAACGAGTACGAGCAGGCCGCGTAGCCGAAGCCGAGCCACCCAACGGGCGTCAACTCCGACCCAGGTCGGCCAGGCTCCACGCCACAAAACCGCACTTCACGTGCCACGATCGAGTTTCCGAACGGTACAGGCATGGCGGGACTCCCCGTCGGCCGGAGTGAGCAGGTCGGGGGTGAGGTCGGCGACGCGGGCGCAGCCGGTGAGGGCCAGCGCCAGGTCGACGTCCGCGAGCAGGCAGCGCAGAACGTGGGCGACGCCGGCCCGGCCGTCCAGGGCCAGCCCGTACAGGTACGGGCGGCCGAGCAGCACGGCGTCCGCGCCCAGGGCCAGTGCCTTGACCACGTCGCTGCCGGTACGGATCCCCGAGTCGACCAGCACCGGAACGCCGTCGCCGACCTCGGCCCGGACAGCGGGCAGAGCGTCCAGCGCGGCCACCGATCCATCGAGCTGGCGGCCGCCGTGGTTGGAGACGATCACTCCGTCCACCGCGCCCAGGTCCAGCGCGCGGCGGGCGTCGGCCGGGTGCAGGACGCCCTTGAGCAGGATCGGCAGCGATGTGACGGTCCGCAGCCAGGGCAGATCGTCCCACGTCAGGCCGGGGTTGGCGAACACCGCGGCCCAGCGCTCGACGACCGCACGGGTGTCGTGCCCGGCCGGCAGCCCGGCCCGGAACACCGGATCGGCGGTGAAGTTGGC
The DNA here is from genome assembly GCF_048060245.1 of Micromonospora sp. LOL_014. Taxonomy (NCBI): domain Bacteria; kingdom Bacillati; phylum Actinomycetota; class Actinomycetes; order Micromonosporales; family Micromonosporaceae; genus Micromonospora; species Micromonospora sp. LOL_014. The sequence goes on along the minus strand of NZ_JBHMIP010000035.1, from coordinate 38,999 downwards.
GATCCCGGCGCCGTGCAGAAACGGCAGGTAGCCGTGGTCCAGGTCGGTCGGCCGGTAGCCGAATGTGGGCGCGTCCACGGTCAGCACGAGGGCCGAGTAGCCGCTGCGCTCGGCGCGGCGGACAAGGGACGCGGCCAAAGCTTGGTCATTGGGCCAGTAGAGCTGGAACCAGCGTGGCTGTGGGCCGGCCGCGACGGCCACCTCCTCGAGGGTGTGCGACGCGCCGGTGGACAGGACGAACGGGACGCCGACGTCCGCCGCCCCACGGACCGATGCGAGTTCGCCCTCCGGGTGCACCACGGTCTGCGCCGCCACGGGGGCCAGCAGCACCGGTGCCGGTAGGCGCTCGCCGAGCACGGTGACGCTCAGGTCGCGCCGGTCGGCGCCGCGCAGCATCCTCGGCAGCAGACGCCGTCGCGCGTACGCCGCCCGGTTGGCCCGGCCGGTGTCCCCGGTCCCGGCGTCGCCCGCCACGTACCCGTAGACGGCCGGCGTCATCACCGCGCGGGCCTGCTCTTGAAGGGCGGTCAGGTCGGTGGTGAGCCGCGGGGTGCCGCCGCCGATCCCGGCCAGATAGATCTCGCGTACCAGGCCGGGATCGGGGGCGGCGAGCAGCCGACCGGCGAGGAAACCGACCACCTCGGGATCGCGTCCCAGCAGGGCGAAGTGCCCCCCGGTGTGGGGCACGACGGCGCAGCCGCCGGTGGTGTGCCGTGCCCAGCCGCGGACCTGCTCCGCCGAGTTCTTGGGATCAGCGTCGGCGAGCAGCACGGTGACCGGGGCGCGTAGCACGACGCCCGCCGGCCGGTCGTAGCGGCGCAGCGCCCGGTGGTCGGCCCGCAGCAGGCGCAGGATCTCCTCGACCACGTCGTCCTCGCGAAGCAGTGCCTCCGGGATGCCGCCGAGCCGGCGCAGTTCGGCGATCACCGCCGCGTCGTCCATCGCGTCGAGGTCGGGCTCCCCCCAGTCGTCACCGGGTGGCCGGGCGGCCGAGACGACGAGGCCGGCGACCGTGCCCTCGCGTTCCAGCAGCCGGGCGGTCTCGAACGCGACGAGCGCGCCCATGCTGTGCCCTAGCAGGAACAGCGGCCGGTCGAGACGGGAGGCGAGCAGGCCGGCCGCCTCGGTGGCGAGCGCCGCGAGGTCCGTGGCGCAAGGTTGCGACCCGCGCTCGCGGCGGCCCGGGTACTGGATGGTGAGGACTTCCACGTCGTCAGGGAGGGCGCCGGCCAGGACGGCGAAGGCGTCGGCGGCGCCGCCCGCGTGCGGGAAGCAGGCCAGCCGTACGGCGGCGGCCGGGCGCGGGTGGAGCGTTCGGATCGGGGTGGTCTCGGTCAGGTTCAGCATGTCGCGTCCTCGGGTGCGGGACCGGCCAGCCGGTCGAGGTGGGTCGCCAGGTGCGCCGGGGTCGGCCAGTCGAAGATGAAGGTGGCCGGCAGCCGTGTCCCGGTCGCGGCGGCGATGCGGTTACGCAGTTCCACCACGGCGAGCGAGTCGAGGCCGATCCGGTCGAAGGGCACGTGCGGTTCGACCGCCAGGCCGGACGGATGTCCCAGGACCACTGCGGTCTCCTGGCGCACGACGTCGATGAAGGCCGCGGCCGGGGCGTCCGCCGTCGGTTCCGGGTCCTCGGGCCGGTGGTGGGTGAGGCCACGCAGCAGCGGCGGGACGGCCGCGTCGGGGGGGACGCCGTCGAGAGCCCAGCCGGACGCGACCGCCGTGGGCGCGTCCCGACGGATCGCCGCGTCGAACAGGGCCAGGCCCTCCTCGTCGGAGAGCGGCACCACGCCGGTGCGCGCCATCCGGGCGAGGTCGGCGTCGGTCAGGCCGGCGCCCATGCCGTCCGCGGTGTCGGCGTCCCGCCACAGGCCCCAGACGATGGAGGTGCCCGGCTGCCCCTGCGAGCGGCGCAGCTCCATCAGAGCGTCGAGGAAGGCGTTCCCGGCGGCGTAGCCGGACTGTCCGGCGGTGCCCAGGGTGCCGGCGAGCGACGAGAAGACGACGAATCTCCGCAAATTCATACCTCGGGTGGCGGTGTGCAAATGGACCGCCGCGTCCACCTTGGGCCGCAGCGCCCGGTCCAGCCGGTCCGGGGTCAGCGAGGCGAGGACGCCGTCGTCGAGGACGCCCGCCGCGTGCACGACGCCGCCGAGGCGGACACCGTCGCGGACCAGCCCGGCCAGCGCCGCCTCCAGGGCGTCCCGGTCGGCGGCGTCGCAGGCCACGCTGCGCACCTCGGCACCGGAGGCGGCCAGATCGGCGGCCGCCCGGGCGGCCGCGCTGCCGGGCGCCGGCAGCCGCCGGCCCATCAGTACCAGGTGCCGGACCCCGTGCGCAGCGGCCAGGTGCCGGGCGACCAGCCGGCCGAGCCGGCCGTGGCCGCCGACGACCAGGACGGCCCGGGAGGTGTCCCAGGCGTCGTCGCCGTCGGCGAGGGTGAGCACGATCTTCCCGGTGTGCCGCGCCTCGCCGAGGTACCGGAAGGCGCTCGGCGCCCGACGGATGTCCCAGGTGGCGACCGGCGGTGGCGTGAGGATCCCCCGCTCGAAGAGGTCGAGCAGGTCGGCGAGCGTCTGCCAGATCCGGTCCGGTCCGGGATCGCGCACGTCATAGGCGCGGTAGACGACACCAGGATGCTTAGCCGCGACCGCCGCCGGGTCGAGCCGGACCGTCTTGCCCATCTCCAGGAACCGGCCGCCGCGGGGCATGAGGCCGAGGGAGGCGTCGACGAACTCCCCCGCCAGTGAGTTGAGCACCACGTCGACGCCCTGGCCGCCGGTGGCCGTCCGGAAGCTCGCCACGAAGTCGAGCGTCCGGGACGAGGCGATATGGTCGTCCGGCACGCCGGCGGCACGCAGCATGTCCTGCTTCGGCGGGCTGGCCGTGGCGTACACCTCGGCGCCCAGATGCCGCGCGAGCGCGAGCGCGGCCATGCCGACGCCGCCGGTCGCGGCGTGCACGAGGACGGACTCGCCAGCGGCGAGGCCGGCCAGGTCCACCAGTCCGTGGTACGCCGTCAGGTACGCCACCGGCACCGCGGCGGCCTGCTCGAAGGACCAGCCCGTCGGGATCCGGCTCAGCAGCCGGTGGTCGGTGACCGAGACCGGTCCCACGCCGGCGAACAGTCCCATCACCCGGTCGCCGGGCCGCAGTCCCGGCACGCCCGGCCCGGTCTCCAGGACCACGCCGGACCCCTCGCCGCCCTGGCCGTGGCCCGTCGCGTCGGCGTCCACCGACGGCGGGATAACCCCGAGGGTGAGCAGGACGTCCCGGAAGTTGACGCCTGCGGCACGCATCCGCACCCGTACCTGGCCCGCCCGAAGCGGCCCGCCCGCCTGCGGCCACGGCACGAGCCCCAGGCCGGCGAAGGTCTCGCGGCCCACGAAGTCGAGGCGCCAGTACGGCTTCCCGGCCGGTGGGACGAGCACCGCGCCGGGGTCGGTGCCGGTGAGCGTCGGGTGATACGCGGCGCCGGCCCGCAGCGCGACCTGCGGCTCGCCGGTCGCCAGCGCCGCGACCAGCGCCCGCCGGGAGGCCGGTTCGCCGTCCTCGTCGGCGAGGACGAACCGGCCCGGGTGCTCGGCTTGGAGGGCACGGACGAAGCCCCAGGCGGCGCGCTGGGCCAGACCGGCGGGCCGCTGCTCGCCGTCCACCGCGACCGCGTCGCGGGTCAGCACGGTCAGGCGCGCGCCGGCGATCCGGTCGTCGGAGGTGAGGATGCGGGCGGCGGCCAGGAGGGAGTGCAGCGCCGACCGGGTAGCGGCCGCGTCGGCGCCCCGGGCGGTGCCGGCGAGCAGGATCCGCTCCGGCGCGGGCCCGTCCGGCCCGGCGGTGTCCAGGGCCGCCCGGAAGGCGGCGGGATCGGGGTGGACGTCCACCGTGACGCCGGCCGCCCGCAACGTGCCGGCCAGACCGTCGTCCGCGTCGGCGATGAGCGCCCACCGGCCGGCCGGCGCGGACCCGTCGGGGATCGGGACCGGCGTCCAGGACGGGACCAGCAGGCCGTCGCCGTCGCCGGGCATCGGCCGCAGCGCGAGGGACCGGATCGACGCCACCGGGTTGCCGTCGCCGTCGGCGGCGTCGATCGCGACCGCGCGGGCACCGGCCGGGGCGAGGCGTACCCGCAGCGTGGTGGTCGCGGTGTCCGGGAGACGGGCACCGGACCAGGCGTACGGCAGCGGCGTGCCGTCGGGGCCGGCCAAGCCGGTGACGGCGATCGGATGCAGGGCCGCGTCCACCAGCGCCGGGTGCAGCAGGTAGCCGTCCCGGTCGCCGTCCGGCAGCGCCACCTCGGCGAAGACCTCCGGGCCGCGGCGCCACACGGCTCGGACGCCGCGGAAGGCGGGCCCGTAGTCGAGGCCCCGTGCTGCGAGGTCCGCGTAGAGACGGTCCGGCGTCAGAGGTACGGCGTCCGCGCCCGGCGGCGGCCACGCGGTCAGGTCGGCGACCGGGCCGGCGGGTTCGTGGCCGAGGGTGCCGTGCGCGTGCCGTGTCCAGTCCCCCGGTTCCTGGCGGGCGTGTACGGTGATCTCCCGGCGTCCGGAGTCGTCCGGCACGTCGACGAAGACCCGCAGCTGCACCTCGGCGTCCTGGGGCAGCGGAAGCGGACTCTCCAGGACAAGTTCCTCGACCATCGGGCAGCCGGCGGCCCGGGCGGCGAGGGCGGCGAGGGACAGCAGCGCGGTGCCCGGCAGCAGTACCGTACCGGCAACCCGGTGCCCGGCCAGCCACGGGTGGTCGGCGAGGGCCAGCCGGCCGGTCAGCAGGAGTGCGCCGGTGCCGGGGATCTCGGCCACCGCGCCGAGCAGTGGGTGGCCGGCCGGGGTACAGCCGGACGCGCGGGCACCGGCGTCCGTGGCGGTGGCGGTGGCGTCCAGCCAGTAGCGGCGGCGCTGGAACGCGTACGTCGGGAGCGGGACCCGGCGCGCGCCCCGGCCGCCGAGGATCGCGGCCCAGTCGACCTGGCTGCCCGTGACGTGCAGCCGGGCGAGCGCGCCGAGCAGCGTCGCGGGTTCCGGCCGGTCGAGGCGCAGCGCGGTCGTAACGGTCCTGCCGGGCAGGCACGCGGCGGCCGGCGTGGCCAGGTCGCCGCCAGGGCCGATCTCCAGGAAGCGGGTGCAGCCCAGCCCGGCGAGGTGGTGCATGCCGTCCTGGAAGCGGGTGGTGCCGCGCGCGTGCCGGGTCCAGTAGTCGGGGTCGGCGAGCCCGCCGGGTTCCACCGCCTTCCCGGTGAGGTCGGAGACCAGGGTGATGCCGGGCTCTGTCGGGTCGAGGCGGGCGGCCACGTCCCGCAGCTCGGCCAGCGCCGGCTCCATCAGCGGGGAGTGGAAGGCGTGGCTGACCCGCAGCCAGGTGGCCCTGCCGCCGGTCGCCCTGAAGGCCGCGACGACGGTGGCGAGCGCGGGACTCTCGCCGGAGAGGATGGTCGACTCCGGCCCGTTCACCGCGGCGATCGCCAGGTGGTCCTCGTAGCCGGCGATCAGCGCGGCGGCCTGCCGCTCGTCCGCGGTCAGCACGACCATCGCCCCGCCACCGGGCAGCCGGCCCATGGCCCGGCCGCGGGCCGCCACCAGCTCGGCGGCGGTGGCCAGCGGCAGGGCGCCGGCCACATGGGCGGCCGCCAGCGCGCCCGCGGAGTGGCCGAGCACCGCGTCCGGGCGTACCCCCCAGGACTCCAGCAGCCGGAACAGGGCCACCTCGACGGCGAAGAGGGCGGGCTGGGCCCACTCGGTGCGCCTCAGCAGGGCGGCCTCGTCGGAGCCGTCGGCGGCGAAGACCACTTCGCGCAGCGGCCGGATCAGGTGCGGGTCGAGGGCAGCGCAGACCGCGTCGAAGGCGGCCGCGTACGCCGGATACGCGCAGTACAACTCGACGCCCATGCCGGGGCGCTGGGAGCCCTGGCCGGCGAAAAGGAACGCCGTCCGGCCCTCGTCCGCCATGCCCCGGTAGACGTGCGGTGACGACTCGCCGGCGGTCACCGCGCGCAGTCCTCCTTCGGCCGCTGCCGGGTCGGCTGCCAGCACCACCGCGCGGTGGAGCAGGGCATCCCGGGTGGTCGCCAGGGAGAGTCCGAGCGAGGCCAGGTCCGGGACCGGCCCGGCTGCCAGGAGCCGGTCCGCCTGGGCACGCAACGCGTCGGCGCCGCTCGCGGAGAGCAGCAGCGGCACGGTGCCCGGCACGGGCTCGACGACCTCGGGACCTGGCTCGGGCACCAGCGGGGCGGCCTCCAGGATGAGGTGGGCGTTGGTGCCGCTGATGCCGAACGAGGAGACCGCGGCCCGGCGCGGATGTTCACCGGCCGGCCACGGGATCCGCTCGGTCAGCAGCCTCACCGTGCCGGCCGACCAGTCCACGTGCGACGTCGGCCGCTCCGCGTGCAGCGTCGCCGGCAGGACACCCCGCCGCAGTGCTTCGACCATTTTGATGACGCCGCCGACGCCGGCGGCCGCCTGGGCGTGCCCGATGTTCGACTTCAGCGTCCCGAGCCACAGCGGACGGTCCGGTGTGTGCCCCCGTCCGTACGTGGTAATCAGCGCCCGCGCCTCGACCGGGTCGCCGAGCCGCGTGCCGGTGCCGTGCGCCTCCACCGCGTCGACCTGCGTAGCCGGCACTCCGGCGTCGGCCAGGGCCCGCTCGATCAGCCGCACCTGGGCGGTGCCGTTCGGCGCGGTCAGGCCGTTGCTGGCACCGTCCTGGTTGATCGCCGAGCCGCGGATCACCGCCAGCACCTCGTGTCCGTGGCGCACCGCGTCCGAGAGCCGCTCCACGAGCAGGAGCCCGGCGCCCTCGGCCCAGCCGGTACCGTCCGCGGACTCCGCGAAGGACCGGCACCGGCCGTCGGCGGACAACCCGCGCTGCCGGCTGAACTCGATGAACGACGTGGGTGTCGCCATCACCGTCACGCCGCCGGCCAGGGCCAGGCCGCACTCGCCGCGGCGCAGCGCCTGGCAGGCCAGGTGCAGCGCCACCAGCGAGGAGGAGCACGCCGTGTCGACCGTGACGGCGGGTCCATTGAAGTCGAACGTGTACGCGAGCCGCCCGGACGCCACGCTGCCCGCGCTGCCGGCGCTAAGGTAGCCCTCGTACTCCGCCGGGGCGGGGACGAGCCGGGACGCGTAGTCGTCATACATCACGCCGACGAACACGCCGGTGCGGCTGCCCCGGAGAGTCTGCGGCGGAATGCCGGAGCGCTCGAACGTCTCCCAGGCGATCTCCAGGAGCAGCCGCTGCTGGGGGTCGATCGCGTGCGCCTCGCGCGGGGAGATGCCGAACGGCTCGGGGTCGAAGTCAGCGGCGTTGTACAGGAAGCCGCCGCCGCGGGCGTACGACGTGCCGGCCGCGTCCGGCCCGGCGCCATGCAGTGCGCTCAGATCCCAGCCCCGGTCGCCGGGGAACGGGCCGATCGCGTCCACGCCGTCGGCGACGAGCCGCCAGAGGTCCTCCGGCGAGGCCACACCGCCGGGATAGCGGCAGGCCATGCCGACGATCGCGATCGGCTCGTTATCCCGTTCCTCTGCCTCGCGCAACCGCCGGCGGTAGTCCTGAGCCTCGGCGACGGCTCTCTTCAGGTAGGTCCGCAGTTCTGCTTCTTCAGCCACGTGAATCCCAGCTTTCCGGTGGGTCGGCCGTTCAGTCGAAGTTGTTGATCAGGGCGAACAGCTCCTCGTCGCTCGAGGCGTCGAGGGAGCGGGCGGGATCGTGGTCGCCGGTCCTCCCTGCGGCCGACTCGGCGGCGTCGAGCAGGGCGCGCAGCTCCGCCGCGACCCGCGCGAAGCCGTCCGGGTCGGCGGCCGCCCGCCGGACCGCGTCGGTGAGCTCGCCGAGGCGCGCGGTGACCGGCGGCTCCTCCACCGTCTCACTCGCCGCAGTGAGCAGGTCGCGCAGATGTCCCGCGACGGCGGCGGGGGTCGGATGGTCGAAGACGAGGATCGCGGGTAGCCGGAGCCCGGTGCCGCGGTTCAACGCGTTGCGCAGTTCCAGCGCGGTCAGCGAGTCGAAGCCCAGTTCCCGGAACGACCGGTCGCTGCGGACGGCCGCCGGATCGCCGTGGCCGAGCACCGCCGCCACCGCCGCCCGGACGAAATCGGCCAGAACCCGGTCCCGATCGGTCGCCGGCAGCGCGGCGAACGCGGCGGCGTCCAGGCGGTCCACGCTCGGCTCGGCCGGACGGCGGGCCGACGGCAGCGCCAGGTCACGCAGCAGCGGTGGCAGCTCGTCACCGGCCGCCCGCGCCCCGGCGGCGTCCAGGCGGGCCAGGGCCAGCACCGCGTCCCCAGCGGGCAGGGCCGCGTCGAACAGGTTGAGGGCGTCGTCGGTGGACAGCGGCCGCAGGCCGATCCGGGCGAGCCGCCGCAGGTCGGCCGGGGCCAGGCCGCCGCCCATGCCGCCGGCCGGCTCCCAGAGACCCCAGGCGAGGGACCGGGCGGGCAGCCCGGCCGCCGCGCGGTGCTGAGCGAGGGCGTCCAGGAAGGTGTTCGCCGCGGCGTATCCGGCCTGGCCTGCGGTGCCGAGCAGGCCGGCCACCGAGGAGTACAGGACGAAGGCGGTCAGCGGCCGGTCGCGGGTCAGCTCGTGCAGGTGCCAGGCGGCGTCCAGCTTCGCGGCCAGGACGGCGTCCAGGCGGTCCCCGGTCAGGTCGGCCAGGATCGCGTCGTCGAGGACGCCGGCCGCGTGCACGACCGCGGTCAGCGGCTGCTCGCCGGGGATGCGCGTCAGCACGGCGGCCAACGCGTCCCGGTCACTCGCGTCGCAGGCGGCGAAGCTCACCTCGGCGCCCCGCCCGACAAGTTCCTCGGCGAGTTCGAGCGCCCCGGGGGCGTCGGCACCACGGCGGGAGAGCAGGAGCAACCGGCGCGCCCCGTGCTCGGTGACCAGGTGGCGGGCGAGCGCACTCCCGAGCGCCCCGGTGGCACCGGTGATCAGCACGGTCCCTCGGTCCCACCGGCTCGCGGCGGGCCCGCCGGGCGGCGGGTCCGCCGGGACGAGCCGCGGCACCAGAATCCGGCCGTCGCGCACGGCGAGCTGCGGTTCGCCCAGCCCGGCCAGCCCGGCGGGCACGTCCACCGTGTCGACGTCGGCGAGGACGATCCGGCCCGGGTTCTCGGTCTGCGCGGTCCGCGCCAGTCCCCAGACCCCGGCGGCGGCCAGGTCGGCGACGTCCTCGACGCCGGTGGCCACAGCGCCCCGGGTGACGACGAGCAGCGTCGCGCCGGTCTGCCGTTCGTCGGCCAGCCACCGTTGCAGCTCGCGCCGCACCCCGTCGAGCATCGCGTGCGCCGCGGCGGGAACGTCACGGTCGCCGGGTCCGCTCGCCGCGACCAGGACGGTGGTCGCCCCGGCGCCGTCGGGCACGGGCGGGGGCGGCAGCGGGGTCCAGGCGACGCGGAACATGCCGCCGGCCGCCCGCAGCGCGGTGCCGTCGAGCGGGCGCAGGCGCAGCGCCTCCACCGTCGCGACGGGTACGCCCGACTCGTCCGCCAGGGTGAGCGACCCCTCGGCGAGCCGGATCCGGACGCGCAGCGCGGCCACCCCGGTGGCATGCAGGAACACGCCGGTCCAGGCGAACGGCACCCGCAGCGGGTCCCCGGGCCGGGTGCCGAGCACGAAGGGGTGCAACGCCGCGTCCAGCAGGGCGGGATGCAGCAGGTACCGGCCGGCCTCGGCGCGCACCGGGCCGGGCGGGGCGACCTCGGCGAACAGGTCGCCGTCCCCACGCCACACCCGGTGAAGCCCGCGGAAGGCCGGTCCGTAGCCGTAGCCGGCGGTGGCCAGGGTGCCGTGGAAGTCGTCTAGGGAGACCTCGGTGGCACCCGGCGGCGGCCACGCGGTCAGGCTCTCGCCGGTGCCGGCGCGTGCAGGCGTGAGCGTGCCCTCGGCGTACGCGACCCACGCGACGTCCGCGCCGTCCGGGCGGGCGTGCACGGTGATGTCGCGCCGGCCGGCGTCGTCTGCGGCGCCGACGGTGAGCTGGATCTGGACGGCGCTGGCCGGGCCAGACAGCACCAGCGGCGCCGGCAGGCTCAGGTCGGCGACTCGCGGGGCGCCGACGTGCCGCCCGGCGTGCGCCGTCAGTTCGAGCAGCGCGGTGGCCGGGACGACGACGGCGCCTGCGACGGTGTGGTCGGCCAGCCACGGGTGGGTCCGCACGGACAGCCGCCCGGTGAACACGTGGGTGTCCCGGCCGGCCAGGCTCACCGCCGCGGTCAGCAGCGGATGCCCGGGGTCGCCGAGGCCGAGCCCGCGCGGGTCGACGGCCGTCTCGGAGGCGTCGAGCCAGTACCGCTCCCGCTGGAACGCGTACGAGGGCAACGGGACCTGGCGCGCTCCCGGGAGGAGCACCCGCCAGTCGGGCGCCGCGCCACGCAGGCGCATCTCGGCGACGGCGCGCACGACGGCCTCCGCCTCGGGCCGGTTGCGGCGCAGGGTCGGCACGCACACCGGGCCGTCGCCCGTCAGGCTGCGGCGGGCCAGCGGGGTCAGCACGGCGTCCGGACCCAGCTCGACGAGGGTCACCACGCCCTCCCGTTCGAGGGTGCGTACGCCGTCCGCGAAGCGGACCGTCTCGCGGAGGTGGCGCACCCAGTACTCGGGCGTGCTCAGCAGGCCGTCGTCGGCGACGGTGCCGGTGACGCCGGAGACGATCGGGATCCGCGGCGGGCGCAGGTTGAGACCGCGGACGACGGCGCGGAACTCGTCGAGCACCTCGTCCATGTGCGGCGAGTGGAAGGCGTGGGCGCCGGGCAGCCGGGCCGTCCGGGTGCCGTTCGCGCGCCACCGCGTCATGATCTCCGTCACCGCGTCGGCGTCGCCGGAGATCACGACGGCGTCCGGTCCGTTCACGGCGGCGATGCCGACCGTGTCCGGCAGGCCGGGGGCGACCTCGGCCTCGGTGGCCTCGATCGCGGCCATCGCGCCGCCGCGCGCGGCCTGCATCAGCCGGCCGCGCTCGGCGACCAGGGCGCACGCGTCCGGCAGGTCGAACACCCCGGCGATGTACGCCGCGGCGATCTCGCCGACCGAGTGGCCGAGCAGGTAGTCAGGGGTGATCCCGATGTGCTCGACCACCCGGTACAGCGCCACCTCCACGGCGAACAGGGCGGCCTGGGTGAACACCGTCCGGTCGAGTGGGCCGTCGCCGGCGAACATGACCTCCTTGAGCGGGCGGGGCAGGCGCGGGTCGAGGTGGCGGCACACCTCGTCGAGGGCTGCGGCGAAGACCGGGTCGGCGGCGTACAGGTCGCGGCCCATGCCGGGGCGCTGGGCACCCTGGCCGGTGAAGAGGAACGCTGTCCCGCCCGGCGTGCCTCGTCCGCCGAGCACGACCTCGGGGGCGGCCTCGCCACGGGCAACAGCGGCCAGACCTCGGGTCAGGGCGACGCGGTCGGCGCCGATCACTGCGGCACCGTGGTCCAGCAGGGCGCGGCCGCCGGCCAGGGTGTAACCGATGTCGGCGACGGACTGCCCGGGGTTCTCCTCGACGTGACGGGCGAGGCGGGCGGCCTGCGCGCGGACGGCCTGCTCGGTACGGCCGGTGAGGATCCACGGGACGGGTCCGGTGGTGCCGGCGGCCGGGGCGGGCGGCGTGTCCGGGGGCGGCGTGGGCATGGGTGGCTGTTCGAGGATGACGTGGGCGTTGGTCCCACTGATCCCGAACGACGACACCCCCACCCGACGCGGCCGACCCGTCTCCGGCCACGGCCGCTCCCGCGACAACAACTCCAGACCACTGGCGTCCCAGTCCACCCGCGACGACGGCACATCGGCATGCAGGGAACGCGGCACCATCCCACGGTGCAACGCACCGATCATCTTGATGACCCCACCCACACCCGCAGCCGCCTGCGCATGCCCGATATTCGACTTCAACGAACCCACCAGAAGCCGACGACCATCGTCACGACCCCGCCCATAGACAGCGGCCAGCGCCTCGGCCTCGATCGGATCGCCCAGCACCGTCCCCGTACCATGCGCCTCCACCGCGTCCACCTCAGCCGGCGAAAGACCCGCATCCGCCAACGCCGCCCGCAACACCGCCTCCTGCGACGGACCATGCGGCGCGGTCAGACCATTCGAGGCACCATCCTGATTCACCGCCGTACCCCGCACCACCGCCCACACCCGATGACCCCGGCGCCGCGCATCCGACAACCGCTCCACCACCAGCAGACCCACACCCTCCGACCACCCCGTCCCATCCGCCGACGCCCCGAACGACTTGCACCGACCGTCCACCGCCAGACCGCCCTGCCGGGAGAACTCCCGGAACATGCCCGGCGTGGACATCACCGTGGCGCCGCCGGCCAGCACGAGGTCGCACTCCCCCGAGCGCAACGACCGCACGGCCAGGTGCAGCGCCACCAACGACGACGAGCACGCGGTGTCGACGGTGACCGCCGGGCCGTGCAGCCCGTACGTGTACGACAGCCGGCCGGACAGAACGCTGGACAGGTTCCCGGCGAGCAGGAAGCCCTCGGCCTCGGCGGGGACGCGGGCGAGCCGGGACGCGTAGTCGTCGTACATGGCGCCGGCGAAGACGCCGGTGTTGCTGCCGCGCAGGGTCTCCGGGTCGATGCCCGCGCTCTCGAACGCCTCCCACGCGGTCTCCAGGAGCAGACGCTGCTGCGGATCGGTGGCGGCCGCCTCGCGCGGGGACAGGCGGAAGAACTCGCGGTCGAACAGGTCCGCGTCGTGCAGGAAGCCACCGCTTCGGGTGTACGACGTACCGATCCGCCCGGGATCCGGGTCGTACAGCCGGTCGACGTCCCAGCCACGGTTGACCGGGAACTCGCCGATCGCGTCCACGCCGCCGGCCACCAGCCGCCACAGGTCGTCAGGAGAGGACACGCCACCGGGGAAACGGCACGCCATACCGACGATCGCGATCGGGTCGTCCGTATCTCTGGGAGCCTGTGCCGGCGCCGCCGGACTCTCCTCGGTCATCCGGGTCAGCAGGTGGGCGGCCAGCCGGGCCGGGGTGGGATGGTCGAAGACTGCGGTGGTGGTCAGTCGAAGGCCGGTTGCCGCCGCCAGCCGGTTGCGCAGGTCCACGTCGGCCATGGAGTCGAAGCCGAGGTCGTGGAAGGCGCGCCGGGCGTCGACCGCCCGCGCGTCGGCGTGCCCGAGGATTTCTGCGGCGGCGGACCGGACCAGGTCGAGGGCGGCGTCCGCCCGCTTGGTCTCGGGCAGCGCGGCCATCCGGCCGGCCCACCCGGGTCTGCTCCGCCGGCCGGTGGTCGACGGGGATGGCGCCGGCCGGGCGGGAGTCAGGGCGGCCGGCACCACGAGCGGCCGACCGACGGCGAGGGCGGCGTCGAACAACAGGAGGCCCTGCCCGGGGGTCAGCGGCCGGATTCCGGCCCGTTCCCAGCGGCTCAGGTCGGTCTCGCTCAGCCGGGTGCCCATCCCCTGAGTGGCGTCCCACAGGCCCCACGCCAGTGAGATGGCGGGCAGGCCGCAGGACGCACGATGGTGGGCGAGCGCGTCGAGGACCGTGCTGGCGGCGGCGTAGTTGGCCTGCCCGGCCGTGCCGACGATGCCGGACACCGAAGAGAAGAGGACGAACGCCGCCAAGTCCCGGTCGGCGGTCAGCTCGTGCAGCACGCGCGCGGCGTCGGCCTTGGGCCGCATCACCTCGGCCAGCCGCTCCGGGGTCAGCGACAGCGCGGTCCCGTCGGCGAGGACGCCGGCGGCGTGTACCACTGCGGTCAGCGGATGCTCGGCGGGGACGTCCGCGAGGACCCGGGCCAGCGCGGCGCGGTCGGCGACGTCGGCGGCGGCGACGGTGACCGCCGCGCCGAGGTCGGTCAGGTCGGCGGCGAGCCGGTCCGCGCCCGGCGCGTCCGGGCCGCCGCGGCTGACCAGCAGCAGCCGCCGCACGCCGTGCCCGGTCACCAGGTGCCGGGCGAGCAGACCGCCGAGCCCGCCGGTGCCGCCGGTGATGAGCACGGTGCCGTCCGGGTCGAGGCGAGGGCCCGTCGCCCCGGCCGGGCGGCAGCGTTCCAGCCTCGGCACGTGGACCCGACCGGCCCGGACGGCGGCCTGCGGCTCCCCGGCGGCCACGACCGCGGGCAGCAGGCCGGTCCCGGGTTCGTCGGCGTCGACCAGGACGATCCGGCCCGGGTGCTCGGACTGCACCGAGCGGATCAGGCCCCAGATGCCGGCGGCGTCCAGGTCCACCTCGTCCACCGGGCGCACCGCGACGGCGTTGCGGGTGACCACCAGCAGCCGCGCGTTGGCCCGGTCCTCGTCGGTCAGCCAGTCCTGGACCAGGCGCAGTGCGGCGTCGAGCCGGTCGGTGCGCGAGACGACCACCTCCCCGGCGATGTCCGCCCAGGTCGTACCGGGATCCGCGGACACGACCGGCCAGTTCAGGGCGAACAGCGCGTCCGGCGTGCCGAGCGTCAGGCGCTCCCGGGGTACGGGCCGCAACGTGAGCGACCCGGCGGCGACCGGCGTGCCGTCCGGCTCGGCAAGCTCCAGCGCGGCGGTGCCGTCGTCGCCGCGAATCAGCCGGACCCGGAGCCGGGTCGCGCGGCTCGTGCCCAGCGTGACGTCGGTCCAGCTGAACGGCAGGGGGATCAGATCGACGGCACCCCCCGGCGCGGCGGCGAGGACCAGGGCGTGCAGCGCGGCGTCGAGCAGGGCCGGGTGTACGCGGTACGCCCCGGCGTCCGCCTGCAGCGGTTCGGGCAGGCTGATCTCGGCGAAGATCGACCGGCCGAGGGTCCACACCGCGTCGAGGCCGCGGAACGCCGGTCCGTAGTCGTAGCCGTGCCCCGCGAGGCGCGCGTACGCGTCGTCCACCGTCTCGGCCGTGGCGCCGTCCGGGGGCCAGGCTGCTGACATGTCCGCAACGAGCGGCGTGTCCGCGGCGGGCGCCAGGATCCCGCCGGCGTGCCGGGTCCACTCGCCGTCCCGCTCCGGCCGGGCGTACACCGCGAAGGTCCGCCGGCCACCGGCGTCCCCGGCGGCCACCACGACCTGCAGGCGCACGGCGTCGGCCGCGGGCAGGACCAGCGGCGCCGCCAGGGTCAGCTCCGCCACCCTCGGGACGCCGGTCCGGTCGCCGGCCGCCACCACCAGGTCGAGCAGGACCGTGGCCGGCACCAGCACGCTCCCGCCGATCGTGTGGTCGGCCAGCCACGACCGCGCGGACGGCGGGATCCGGCCGGTGAACACGGTCTCGGTGCCGTCGGCCCGGTCCAGTTCACCGCCGAGCAGCGGATGACCGGCCGGTTCCAGGCCCAGGGCGTGCGCGTCGGTACGCGGGGCCGGCACCGTCCAGAAGCGCTCGCGCTGGAAGGCGTACGTGGGCAGTCGCGCCGGCGTGGCTCCGGGGAAGAACGCGCCGGCGTGCAGCGGGGCCCCGTTCGCGTACGCCTCGGCGAGCCCAGCCACGAAGCTCTCGGCCTCGTCGTGCCCGTCCCGCAGCAGCGACACCACCGTGGCAGCCCCGTCCAGCGTGCGCGCGGCCAGCGGCGCGAGCACCGGCCCGGGGCCGACCTCGATCAGCACCGTGGCGCCCAGCCCGGCCAGCCGGCGGACCGCGTCGGCGAACCGGACGGTGTCGCGGATCTGCCGGGTCCAGTGGTCCGGCGAGGACAGTTCCTCGACGGTAGCCGGCTCCCCGGTGAGGGTGGAGACGATCGGGATGCGGGGGGCGTGGAAGCGGACGCTGGCCGCGACCGCCCGGAACTCGTCCAGGACGCCGTCCATGTGCGGCGAGTGGAAGGCGTGACTCACCGCGAGGCGGCGCACCCGACGGCCCGCCGCACGCCAGCGGGCGGCGATGCGGCCGGCCTCGTCCTCGTCGCCCGAGACGACCATCGATCGGGGCGCGTTGACGGCGGCGAGGCTGACCCGGTTCTCCCGGCCCGCGAGCGACCGCCGTACCTCGTCCGGCTCCGCCTCGATCGCGATCATGACGCCGCCACGGCGGGCGGCCTGCATCAGCCGGCTGCGGGCCGCGACGAGCCGGGCCGCGTCCGGCAGGGTCAGCACGCCGGCCGCGTGGGCTGCGGCGATCTCGCCGATCGAGTGCCCGACGAGCAGGCTGGGCGAGGTGCCGTGGTGGTCCAGGAGCCGGAACAGGGCGGTCTCCAGTGCGAACAGTGCGGGCTGGGCGTCCGAGGTGCGGTCGTACGCATCGGCGCCGCCCGTGAGCATGCGCTCGCGCAGGGGCCCGTCCAGGAGGCCGTCGAAGGCGGCGCACGTCTCGTCCAGGGCGGCGGCGAAGACCGGGTGCACCGCGTACAGCCGACGGCCCATGCCGGGGCGCTGGGCACCCTGGCCGGTGAAGAGGAACGCGGTCCGGCCGCCGGCGGCCTCGCCCCGGTGCAGTCCGGGTGCTGGAGCGCCGGCGACGAGGGCGTCGAGGCCGTCGCGCAGGTCGGCGGCGGTGCGGCCGACGATCACGGCGCGGTTGGGAAAGGCGGTGCGGGTGGTGGCCAGGGCGGCCCCGAGAGCAACGGGGTCGGTGCCGGGCTCGCCGAGGTGGGCTCGCAGCCGGGCGGCCTGGGCTCGCAGGGCGGGCTCGCCGCGCGCGCTCAGCACCCATGGGGCCGGCGTCGCGGCGGGCGGCGTGTCCGGGGGCGGCGTGGGCATGGGTGGCTGTTCGAGGATGACGTGGGCGTTGGTCCCACTGATCCCGAACGACGACACCCCCACCCGACGCGGCCGACCCGTCTCCGGCCACGGCCGCTCCCGCGACAACAACTCCAGACCACTGGCGTCCCAGTCCACCCGCGACGACGGCACATCGGCATGCAGGGAACGCGGCACCATCCCACGGTGCAACGCACCGATCATCTTGATGACCCCACCCACACCCGCAGCCGCCTGCGCATGCCCGATATTCGACTTCAACGAACCCACCAGAAGCCGACGACCATCGTCACGACCCCGCCCATAGACAGCGGCCAGCGCCTCGGCCTCGATCGGATCGCCCAGCACCGTCCCCGTACCATGCGCCTCCACCGCGTCCACCTCAGCCGGCGAAAGACCCGCATCCGCCAACGCCGCCCGCAACACCGCCTCCTGCGACGGACCATGCGGCGCGGTCAGACCATTCGAGGCACCATCCTGATTCACCGCCGTACCCCGCACCACCGCCCACACCCGATGACCCCGGCGCCGCGCATCCGACAACCGCTCCACCACCAGCAGACCCACACCCTCCGACCACCCCGTCCCATCCGCCGACGCCCCGAACGACTTGCACCGACCGTCCACCGCCAGACCGCCCTGCCGGGAGAACTCCCGGAACATGCCCGGCGTGGACATCACCGTGGCGCCGCCGGCCAGCACGAGGTCGCACTCCCCCGAGCGCAACGACCGCACGGCCAGGTGCAGCGCCACCAACGACGACGAGCACGCGGTGTCGACGGTGACCGCCGGGCCGTGCAGCCCGAGGTGGTAGGCGATGCGGCCAGAGGCGACGCTGGTGGTGGTGCCGGTCAGGACGTGACCGCGGGCGGTCTCGTGGGCGTCGGCCATACGGGGGCCGTACTCCAGAGCGGTGGCCCCGACGAAGACGCCGGTGCCGCTGCCTTTGAGGGACGCCGGGTCGATGCCGGCCCGTTCGACGGACTCCCACGCGGTCTCCAGGAGCAGCCGCTGCTGCGGGTCCATCGCCTCGGCCTCCCGAGGCGATATCCCGAAGAACGCCGCATCGAACTGGGCGGCGTCGTGCAGGAACCCGCCATGCCGTACCGGGTCGCCCGGCTCGGCCTCCCAACCCCGGTCCACCGGGAAGTCCCCGATCGCGTTCACGCCGCCGGCCACCAGCCGCCACAGATCGTCAGGAGAGGACACGCCACCGGGGAAACGGCACGCCATGCCGACGATCGCGATCGGGTCACCAGCGGGGATCGGTGCCGGCGGACCTGATTGTGCGGGCACCACGCCGGCCAGCTCCGATTGGATGAAGGCGGTCAGCGCGGCGGGCGTGGGACAGGTGAAGAGGAGGCCGCTCGGCAGAGCGAGGCCGGTGGCGGCGGCGAGGGCGGTGCGCAGTTCGGCCGCCATCAACGAGTCGACGCCGAGGTCGCGGAAGGCGGTGTGCTCGGGGGCCCGCTCGCCGGGCGCGCCGCCGAGGACGGCGGCGAGGTGCGAGAACACCAGTTCCTCGACGCCGAGCTCGGCCGGCCCGCCGGCCGCGTTCGGGAGAGGAATGGCGGCGGGAGCGGGAGCGGCCACTTGGGTGCGAGTGGACGTGGCAGCCGGAGCGGAGGAGGTGAACCAGTGGTGGCGGCGCTGGAAGGCGTACGTCGGCAGTTCGACGCGGTGGGCCGGGGCGTCGGGCAGCAACGCGGTCCAATCCAGACGGTGTCCGCGGACGTGGGCTCGGGCCACCGCGTCGAGTGCCGTCTCGGGTTCCGGGCGGGCCGCCCGCAGCAGCGGGGCGGCGACCGCATCGGCCGCGACCGTGGCCGCGTGGCCGGTGAGCGTTCCGTCCGGTCCCAGCTCCAGCATCGTGCTGACGCCTGAAGCCGTCAGGGTGCGCACCGCGTCCAGGAAGCGCACCGGTTGCCGGACCTGGCGGACCCAGTACTCGGGCGAGGTGAGTTCGCCCGCCGTGACGAGCCGGCCGGTCACGGTGGAGACGATCGGGATGATCGGCGGGGCGTAGGTGAGCGCGGCGGCGGTGGCCCGGAACTCGTCGAGCATGGCGTCCATATGGGGCGAGTGGAAGGCGTGGCTCACGTCGAGCCGCTTCACCCGGTGCCCTCGCGCGGCGAGGGCGGTGGCCACGCGGTCGGCGGCATCCGCGTCGCCGGAGAGGACCATCGCGCCGGGGCCGTTGACCGCCGCGACGTCGAGGCGTCCGCTCTCGGTGCGCAGCAGGTCGCGCACCTCCTGCTCCTCCGCCCGGACGGCGATCATGACCCCGCCGGACGGCAGCGCCTGCATCAGCCGGGCGCGGTCGACGACCAGCCGGGCCGCGTCGGGCAGGGAGAGCACCCCGGCGACGTGGGCCGCGCTGATCTCGCCGAGCGAGTGGCCGGCGAGGTGATCCGGGCGCAGCCCGCACGACTCGAGCAGCCGGAACAGCGCCACCTCGACCGCGAAGAGGGCAGGCTGGGTGTACACCGTACGGTCCAGAGCCGGCCCGCCCTCGGCGATCACCTCCACGACCGGCCGATCCAGGAACGGGTCCAGCGCGGCCGCGACCTGGTCGAAAGCCCGGGCGTAGGCCGGGAAGGCGGCGTGCAGGCCGAGGCCCATCCCGGCGCGCTGCGCGCCCTGCCCGGCGAAGAGGAAGGCGAGCCGTCCCGGCGCGGCCACCGCGCCGCAGCGCACGCCGACGGCCGGCGTGCCCGCCGCGACCGCCCGCAGCCCGGCCAGCAGGCCGTCGCGGTCCTCGGCGGTGACGACCGCCCGATGGTCGAACATCTGCCGCCGCGTGGCCAGGGCGCGTGCGACGGACGCGGCGAGTGGCTCCGGCCTCTCCAGCAGAAACTCGTGCAACCGCGCAGCCTGTGCGCGCAGTGCTGCCTCGCTGTGGCCGGAGACAAGCCACGACACCGTCCTGTCACGCGGCACCGCCACGAAGGCCGGGACGGGCGGCTCGCCCACAACCGGCACCGGCGGCTCGGCCACCACGACGTGGCAGTTGGTGCCGCCCATGCCGAAGGAACTCACGCCGGCCAGCAGCCGGGAGTCCGGCCTGGGCCAGTCGGTGAGCAGGCGTTGCACCTCCAGGCCCAGGGTCGCGAGGGGCATGCCCGGGCCGGCAGCGGCAAAGTTCAGGCTGGCCGGCAGCTCCCGGTGGCGGATGCTCAGCAGCACCTTGATCAGGCCGGCGATCCCCGCAGCGGCCTCCAGATGCCCGATGTTGGTCTTCACCGAGCCGACGCGCAGCCGGTCGCCGTCAGATCGGCCGCGGCCGAGGACGCCGCCGAGCGCCCCCGCCTCGATCGGGTCGCCGACCGGGGTTGCGGTGCCGTGCAGCTCGACGTACTGGACCGCAGCCGTCGGTACGCCGCACGCCGCGTACGCCTCCCGCAGCACCGCCTCCTGCGCGGCGCCGCTCGGCACGGTCAAGCCGTCGGTGGCGCCGTCGTTGTTGACGGCGCTGGCGAGGATCGCGCCGTGCACCCGGTCGCCGTCGGCGAGCGCCCGGGCCAGCGGCTTGAGCACCACGACGCCGCCGCCCTCGCCCGGCACGAAGCCGTTGGCCCGGGCGTCGAAGGCGTAGGTGGTGCCGTCCGGGGACAACGCGCCGAAGAGCGACTCGGCCAGCACGTTGCCGGGCAGCAGATTGAGGTTCACGCCTGCGGCGACGGCCAGGGTGGACTCGCCGGCGCGCAGGCTGGCGCAGGCCAGGTGCACGGCGGTCAGCGAGGACGACTGGGCGGTGTCGACGACGAGGCTCGGGCCGCGCAGCCCGAGATGGTAGGAGACCCGGTTGGCGATGATGCCCCGGTTCAGCCCGGTCATCGTGTGCTGGGTGACCGTGCCGCCGCCGTGCTGGTGCACCAGGGCCGCGTAGTCGTCGCGCAGGGCGCCGACAAAGACCCCGGTGCGGCTGTCGCGCAGCATGCCGGGCACGATCCCGGCGTCCTCCAGCGCCTCCCAGACCAGTTCGAGCACGAGCCGCTGCTGCGGGTCCATGGCGGCGGCCTCGCGGGCCGAGACGTGGAAGAACGCGGCGTCGAAGTCGCCCACGGCGTCGAGGAAGCCGCCACGCCGCGAACCGGGGACGCCGTCCCACCGGCCGCTCGGCGCGTCGGTGACGGCGCTGCGGCCGCCGGCCAGCAGTCGCCAGTACGCGGCCGGGTCGCTCGCCTGCGGGAACCGGCAGGCGAGACCGACGACGGCAATGGGTTCCGGGATGTTGTCGGCGGACACGCGGCACCTCGCTCGTCTTCTGTTCAGGCGGTACGGGATGGGACGGTCACCACTGCACCCGGAGGGCGGCCAGGCCGCGGACGGACAGGCCCTGCTTCCACACCACCGGCTCGGGCACGTCGGCCAGCCGGAGCCCGGGGAAGCGGCGCAGCAGCCGGTCCAGCACGATCCGCAGCTGGAGTCGGGCCAGCGGCGCGCCGAGGCAACGGTGCACGCCGTGTCCGAAGGTCAGATGGACCGCATCGTTCTCCTGCGGATGCAACCCGTCCGGCCGAGCCCACACCTCGACGTCGCGGTTGCCGTGCAGTAGCGAGACCACCACCGCCTCGCCGGGCTGGACCGTGACGTCGCCGAGCCGCACCGGCTCCACGGCCACGCGCGGGAAGCTCACCGGGGTGACCGGGGTGAGGCGCAGCAGTTCGTCCACCATCGGTTCCAGCGCCTCCGGCCGGTCCCGCACGCCGACCAGCGCCGCCGGGTCGGACAGCAGCGCGAGGACGGAGAGACCTAGCTGGCCGACCGTGGTCTCGTACCCGGCCATCAACAGGGTCAGACCGAGGGTGAGCAGCTCGCCGGGGCTCAGCTGGCCCTGGTCCTGCGCCGCGATCAGCGCGGTGAGCAGGTCGTCGTCGGCGCGCGACCGCTTGCGCTCGATGAGGTCGCCCATGTAGTCGACTAGTTCGAGCCGGCGGCGGGACTTCTCCCGGGGCGTACTCGCGGAGATGTCGAAGAGCACCTCCACCCAGTTGCGGAAGACCGCCCCGTCCTCTCCGGGGATACCGACCAGCGAGCAGAGCACGGCCAACGGCAGCGGCGCGGCCAGCCCGGTGACCAGGTCGGCACCGGGTCCGGCGGCGGCCAACGCGGCCAGGTGCTCGTCGGTGAGGCGCTCGACGGCCGGCGCCATGGCGGCCACCCGGTGGGTGCTGAACGCGCCGCTCACCACCCGCCGCAGCCGGGCGTGCTCGGCACCGTCCATGCTCATCATGGCGTCCGCGGCGGGCTGGGCGTCGTTGAAGCGGGGCGCGTGCGGCCGGGTCGCCTCGGCCCGGCTGAGCCGCCGGTCGGCGAGCGCCTGCCGGCCCAGCCCGTGATCGCGGACGAGCCACATCTTGTCACCCATCGGGGTGTCGATCGGGACGACGCCGTCCCCGGGTGCCATGAAGGCGGGCATCGGTCCCAGTTCGGCACCGTGGTCGTGTCCCACTCGGATTCTCCCTTCCGCCGTGATGTGGTCAGGCGGTGATCCGACGCTCGGCCTCGCGCAGCGTCGCGGCCTGCCGGTTGAAGGCGATGCGGACGTAGCCCCGGCCCTGCTGCGGGTCGGCGAAGAACGGCGTGCCGGGGGCGAGCAGCACTCCGGCGCGGTCCAGCAGCCGGTGCGCGTACGCGGTGCAGTCCTCGCGCCCGCCGGTCAGCCCGCCGATGTCGGCCAGCAGGAAGCAGCCGCCCTCGGCGGGCGTGAACTTCATGCCCATGCCGGAGAAGATCTCCTGGGCCAGGTCGCGCCGCCGGCCCATCTCGGCGCACACCTCGGCGAGGTCGACCGAGCGGGCGGCGTGGCCGGCCGCGGCCTGCAACGGCGCGGCGGTGCCGTTGGTGGTCAGCTCGTGCACCCGCCGCAGGGTCTCGGTGCGAGTCGGGTCGCTGCGCAGGAAGCCGAGTCGCCAGCCGCTCACCGCGTGGCTCTTGGACAGCGAGCCGATCACGACGGTCCGCCCGGTCAACGCGGGGATCTCGGTGACCGAGACGTGCCGCCGGCCGTCGAAGACCAGGCTGCGGTAGACCTCGTCGGAGACTACCGTGGTGTCCCAGCGCTCGCACAGCTCGCCGATCTCGTTCAGCTCAGCACGGGTGAGGACCCGGCCGGTCGGGTTCGCCGGGGTGTTCAGCAGCACGGCCCGGGTGCGGTCGGTGAAGGCGGCGGCCAGTTCGGCCGGGTCGTACCGCCAGCCGGGGGCGTGCAGCCGGACGAACCGGGGGCGGGCGCCGACCAGCGAGGCGGCCGCGGCGAACTGCTCGTAGCCGGGCGTGAAGAGCACGACCTCGTCGCCGGGGTCGAGGGTGGACAGCAGCGCGACGTACAGGGCCTCGGTGGCGCCGGCGGTCACGGTGATCTCCTGTTCCGGGTCGGCGCCGTCGCCGAGCATGCCGGCGATCCAGTGGCGCAGGGCGGTCTCGCCGGCTGGGTGCTCGTACTGGTTGCGCCCGGCACGCATGGCCTCCGCGGCCCGGTCGATCAGGTTGTCGGCGGGCCGGGGATAACCGGGGGTACCGACCGCCAGGTCGAGGGCGTCGCGGGCCCGGGCCAGGGCGAACAGCCCGGTCAGGCTGTTGCCGGAGAGCGCCGCCGCCCGGGCGGAGACGAGCGGTCGGCGGGAGGTGGGACGCACCATCTCGGATCTCCTCAGATCTCCGGCCAACCAGCCGGGTCGATGCCGTGGCGGCACAGGAAGGCGTACGCGATCCGTTCCAGCCCGATGCCGATGCAGCCGGAGTACGCCGGCGACCCGTCGGGGGTGGTGATGCCGAAGGCGCTGCCGAACTTGCTGCCGTGCAGGTTGAACGAGCCGACCGCGACGGTGCGCCCCTCGGCCACCGGCATCACCAGCTCGTACTTCATCTTCAGGGCGCGCTGCACCATGACCCGCTTGGCGGTGGCGCCGCCGCCGAAGAACGGGTCGTTCGCGACCTCGACATGGCCGGCGAGGCGCAGGTCGTCGACCAGCCGGCAGACCGCCGCGACCATGGTCCTGCGCAGTTCGGCGACGGCCTCGCGGCTGCCGAAGAAGACCACCTCGCGCATGGTGAAGTCCCACAGCCGTTCCAGCGTGCGGTGGTCCTCCGCCTCGAAGCGGAAGATCCTGCCGCAGGCTGTGACGACGGTGCCGGCGGCGAGCACCTCACGCCCGGCGAACTGCTGGTACGCGTGATAGCAGACGGTCGGCGAGAGGCAGTACGAGGTCGGTTCGGTCCGGTCGTGCAGCACCTTGGCCGCGCCGGCAGGGTCTGCGAGCCACTGCGGCTCAGTGTCGGTGCGGAATCGGCCGGCGGTCATCAGCAGGTGCGGGAACGCGTCGAAGTAGCCGGCCCGGTGCAGCACGGCGGTCGGGACGAGAGCGGGATAGCGGTTCTCGACCGCGCCGAAGTCCCGCTCGGCCATCGCCCGGATCCGGTCGTCGAACCGGGTGAGCAACTGTGCGAGGAGCCCGCTCGCGGCGTATGATCCGGCGCCCATGCGGGTGACCATCCCGGCCCGTTCCAGGTCGGCGAAGTCGACGCGGGACCCACGCGGCATCGCCATGGAATGCCAGACGGCGGAGATCTCCGGGGCGAGGGTGGTGGTGGTGTGTTCAGGCATCACCGTAGCTCCTCTGGGTCGGTAGGGCCGCGCGGACCAGACGCAGCAGCGCGGCCTGCGACGTACGCGGGAAGAAGTGGCCGCCGGGGAGCACATGGCAGGCGAACCGGCCGGTGCTCTCCGCCGCCCAGGGCGCCAGGCGCGCAGGCGGCAGTTCGTGGTCGTCGCTGCCGGTGAAGGCGACCACCGGGCAGCCGAGCGGGGGCCGAGCCCGGTACTCGTACGTCTCGAAGACCGCGAAGTCGGCCCGGATCGCCGGCAGGAAGCACCGCAGCAGCTCCGACTCGTCGCGCAGTTCGTCCGGCAGCCCGCCCAGCGTCTCCAGCCGGGCCGTCAGGTCGGCGTCGGACGCGGCGTGCAGGGGCGGGTGCCTGCGGCCGAGCCGGGGTGCCGGGGTGCCGGAAACGAACAGCACCTCCGGCCGGCGGTCGCCACGGCGGTGCAGCTCGGCCGCGGTCTCGAAGGCGACGAGCGCGCCCATGCTGTGCCCGAACAGCGCGTACGGCACGTCCAGCTCAGCGGTGATGGCTGTGGCCAGTGCGTCGACGAGCGGTTCGAGCCGGGTGTACGAACGTTCCCGCAGCCGGGCACCCCGGCCGGGCAGCTCGATCGGGCACACCTCGACGTCGGCGCCGAGCGCGCCGCGCCACGACTCGTACGCCTGGGCCGCGCCACCCGCGTAGGGCAGGCAGAACAGCCGGAGGGCGGGCGGGTACACGGGCCGGGGGCCGGCGATCCAGCCGCGCGCGCGGCCGGCCGCCGGGTGGGTGGCGATGGGGTTCACGGGTCGGTTTCTCCTGCCTACCGGCTGACTTTCGGTTCGAGCCCGGCTCCCGGCTCAAGTCCGGCGGCCGCGCTGTCGTCGTCGGCCACCGACGGCGCCACCTCTGGCCGGGCGACGCGCCCGGCCAGCAGCGAGACGGCGCAGAGCACCGCGGTAGCGGCCATGATCAGGTACATGGCGTGGTAGCCGAGCACGCCGATGAGTGCGGCGCCCACGGCGATGGACACCGCCTGCGCGGTGCCGGTGACGCTGCTCACCGCGGCGTTAACCCGGCCCTGCATGCGCGCCGGGGTGTAGAGATGCAGGGCGGTGCCCAGGGAGATCACCACGAACGGCAGGCCAAGGCCGAACGCGGCCACCCCGACCAGGAACAACGGGACGTCACCGGCCAGGCACAGCAGCAGGCCGACGGCGATCAGCGCGTAGCCCGCACCGGTCGCCCGGACCTCGCCCCACCGCCGCACCGCCGCCCCGGCGACCAGTCCGCCGGCCACCGACCCGGCACCCTGCACCGACGTGATCACGCCGAGGAAGGCGGCCGGGCGGCCCAGCCCCTGGTTCGCGGCGAAGATGGCGGTCTCCAGCATCCCCACGACGGTCATGAAGGCCAAGGTGGTGGCCGCCAGGCGCAGCAGTATCGGCACGGTGGCGACGAAGCGGAACCCAGCGGCCACCGACGTACGGAACCGCTCGGCGGCCGGTTCCGGCGCCGACTCCACCACCTGCACGGAGACGAGCAGCAGGGCGGCCACGGTGAAGGTCACGGTGCCGAACATGGCCAGCGCGCCGCCGCCGAAGGCCACGTACACCGCCGCGCCGGCCACCGGCGAGACGATCCGAACGCCCTCCCCGGTCGCGAGGATCAGGGAGCGCGCCGCCGCCGCGTCCGCCGACGGCAGCACATCCTTGAGCAGCGCAGGCGGGGCCGGGCTGGCGGAGAACACGCCGTATGCGAACGTGACCAGGTAGATGATCCACACCTGGCCGGCGTCGCGCACCGCCAGCAGGCTGAGGAACAGGACCGCCATGCCGAGATCCATGCCGATCATCAGCCGCCGCCGGCTGACCCGGTCGACGACGTGGCCGAGCAACGGCGCGAACAGCCCGGGCGCCGCGATGGTGAGGAATACGATACCGGCCGCCGCGTTCGAGCCTGTCAGGTCCTTGACCCAGATGGCCAGCGAGAGATAGACGGCGCTTTCCCCGAAGCTGGTCACCACGTTGCCGGCGAAGATCCGGCGGAAGCGCCGGTTGGTACGCAAGAGCGTCCACATGAGATTCATCCTCCGTGTCGCGGGCGGCGGCGGGTTGGGCTGCCGCGCCGCCGTCAGCGCTCGCCCATGGCGACGCGCAGGCTACGCGGCCGCATGTCGGTCCAGGTCTCGTCGATGAACTCCAGGCACTCCTCCCGGGTCCCGCGCACGCCGACGGTGTTCCAACCGGCAGGGAGGGTACGGCCGGCGGCCCAGATGGAGTACTGCTCCTCGTCGTTGACGACGACGTCGTACTGGTCGCTCATGGTCTTGTCCTTTCGGATCTCAGCGGGGAGGTGCGGGTGCGCGCCGGCGCTCGACGGCGGTGACGAGGCCGCGCATGGTGGGTTCGGCCAGAAAGTCGGCGAGGTCCAGGGCCACGCCGAACATCTCGTCCACCCGGGCGAGCAGTTTCAGGGCCTTGATCGAGTGGCCGCCCAGGGCCACGAAACTGTCCTCGGGGCGGGCCTGGGCGATGCCCAGTGCCTCGCACCAGAGGGCACCGACGGCGTCGGTGAGGGCGTCGGAAGGTCTAGCTTCCGGTGGTGCGGCCTCCGGGGATCCGGGCGCAGGGTCGCCGTCCCGGGACCAGGCGGACAGCAGCGCGGCCCGGTCCACCTTGCCGTTCGTGTTCAACGGCAGCTGGTCGGTCACCACCACCAGGGCGGGGACCATGTAGTCGGGCAGCAGGTCGCGCAGCCGCGCGGTGAGCCCGGCGGGGTCGGCGGTGCCGGCGACGTGGGCGAGCAGTTCGGTGCTGGTGGGCGTGGCACGGGCTAGGACCACCGCGTCGGTGACGCCGGGCAGCGAGCGCAGCGCGTGCTCGATCTCGCCCAGCTCCACTCGGAAGCCGCGCACCTTCACCTGGTCGTCCACCCGGCCGACGAAGTGGAACGCACCGTCCGCCCGGGGCCGCACCCGGTCGCCGGTGCGGTAGAGGCGGCCACCGGCGTCCGGGCCGAACGGGTCGGGAACGAAGCGGTCCGCGGTGAGCGCGGGGTTGCCGTGATAACCGCGGGCCAGGCCCGCGCCGCCGACGTAAAGCTCGCCCTCGGCGCCGGACGGGACCGGCTCGCCACCCGGACCGAGGGCGTACGCGGTCGAGCCGGACACGGCGTGCCCGATCGGCAGCGGCCCCGGGTCGAGGTCCGCCGGGGTGACCCGTTGCAGGGTGCTGACCGTGGTGTTCTCGGTGGGGCCGTAGACGTTCATGACGCGGGCGGGCGGCCGGCCGGCCATCAGCCGGGCCAGGCGTTGCTCGTCGGCCTTCTCCCCGCCGAAGACCAGTAGCCGCAGCTCCGCCAGCGCGTCCGGCGCGATGTCGATCACCGTGTTGAGCAGCGCGGTGGGCAGGCCCAGGACGCTGATCCGGCGGCCGCCGAGGAAGGCGCGCAGCCGGGTCGGCGACAGGGCGTCCTCCTTGTCGCCGATCTCCAGCACGGCACCGGCACCGAGCGCGCCCCAGATCTCCAGGACGGCCGCGTCGAACGCCGGGTTGCACAGGTGTGCCACCCGGTCGTCGCGGTGGTAGGTGAGGCCCTCGGCGTTTGGAACGAGCCGGCTGATCCCTCGGTGCGGGACCACCACGGTCTTTGGCCGCCCGGTGGAGCCCGAGGTGGACATCAGGTAGGCGGCGTCCTCGCCGACGAGCCGCACCGGAACCGCCGCGTCGGCCGGCACGCCGGGCAGGTCCTCGACGCGCAGCACGGGTAGCTCGGCGGGCAGCGGCGGCGGTGTCCCGGCGACCAGCGCCGCGTCGGCCACCCCGCGGACCGCGGAGCGAACCCGCTCGACCGGCTGACCGGGGTCGAGCGGGAGGTAGGCGCCGCCGGCGTAGGAGATGCCGAGGTACGCGCAGATCGCGTCCACTCCGCGCGGCATCGGCACCGCCACCACGGAGCCCCGGCGCAGCCCTGCGGCGCGCAGCCCGCTCGCGATGGCGACGGCCCGCTCGTCCAGTTCCCGGTAGGTGAGCTCGACGTCCCGGTGCCGCACGGCGGGCGCGTCCGGTTGCTGCCGGGCCCACCGGCGGACGAGCTCGGGAAGGGGGCGCCGGGCGGGTGTCCCGGACCCCGGCGCGCCGGGGTCCGCGGGCAGGCACAGCGGCGCGTCCGGCCGGGCGAACGCCGAGCGGGCGGCCGCGATGAACGCACCGTGCACCTCCGCCGCCCGCTCGGCGGAGAAGAGCCCGCCGGCGTACTCGAACTCGGTGACGGTGCGGTCCGCCTCCCGGGTCACCGACCACAGCAGCTCGTACTTGGCGGTCCCGGTGGGCAGCAGCTCGCGCCGGCCGGTCAGGCCGTCGAGCCGCAGCCCGCGGCCAGCCGCGTCGAGGTAGGTGAGGCCGGCCTGGACGAGCGGCGCGCGGGCCGGATCGCCGCCGGGGCCGAGATCTTCCACGATGGTCTGGAACGGCACGCCCCGATGGGCCAGCGCCTCGGTGGCGGCCCGGCGTACCTGGCGGGCCAGGTCCCGGGCGGTGGCACCAGCCGCGACGGCGAGCCGCAGCGGCACCGGATCCACGAACATCCCGATCTCGTCGCGCCGACCGGCGGGCCGTGAGGAGACCGCGATGCCGATCACGACGTCGCGTTCGCCGGTCTGCGCGACCAGCCCGGCCACGTAGGCCACGATCCAGGTCATGAACGGGCTGAGCCGTTCCTGGCGGGCCAGCTCGGCCATGCCCGCGAGCAGTTCCTCGGGAGCGGTCAGCGGGTGCACGTCGCCGGTGCCGTCCAGCACGTCGGGCCGCGGCAGGTCGTGCGGCAGCGCGATGCCCCGGGGCGCGCCGACGAGCACCCGCCGCCAGTACGCGCGGGCGTCGTCCGGGTCGATGAGCCGGCCGGCGGCCGGTGGTGCGGCCGGTGGTGCGGCCTCGCCGCCGGCGTAGAGCCGGCCCAGGTCGTCCTCCAGGATCGCCAGCGAGGCACCGTCGCAGACCAGGTGGTGCACGGTGAGCAGGAGCAGGTCGTCGCCCTCGCCGCCGTCGACGGCCAGGGCCCGCAGCAGCGGCGGCCGGGCCAGGTCGAACGGCCGCCGGGCGTGCTCGTCCAGCACCTCGCGCAGCTCGTCGGCCGGCAGGTCCCGGGCGTCCAGCCAGCGGCAGGAGGCGCTCGACCGAGCCTCGGTCACCGCTCGGCCCGGTGCCTCGAAGCCGCGGCGCAGCGCGTCGTGCCGCTCGACGAGCCGGTCCAGGGCAGTCCGCAGCCGCGGCACGTCGATGCGCCCGGGGAACCGGTAGAGCGCGGCGATGTGGTAACGCGGCGACCCGGGGTTCAGCCGCTCGGCGAACCACAGCCGTTCCTCGGCGGCGGTGAGCGGGCGCTCGGCGCGCCCGGGCCGCGGGTCGGTGAGGAACGACAGGAGCCGGCCGAACTCCGGGTACTGGTAGAGGATGTCCAGGTCGAGCTCGGTGCCGGTGAGCGCGCGCAGGCTGATGGCGGTCTCTACGGCCAGCGCGGAGTCGCCGCCGACGGCGAAGAAATCGTCCTCGGGGTCGACGTGGTCGGCACCGAGCACCGCGCACCAGATCCCGGTGACGGTCTCGCGCAGACCGTCGGTGACTTCACGCCGGTCAGTCATCGGAGCCTCCGGCCGGCTCCCGCACGACCAGCCAGTCGCCGATCGCCAGGGCGTCGAGGGTGGACCGGGCATAGGTGGCGACGGCCTCGGCCGGGGTCCGCACGATCGGCTGGCCGCGCAGGTTGAACGAAGTGTTGAGCAGCACCGGCGTGCCGTGGTCGGTGCCGAAGCGACAGATCAGGGCGTGGAAGCGCGGCGCCAGGTCCGGCTCGACCACCTGGACCCGGGCCGAGCCGTCGACGTGGGTGACCGCCGGCAGGGCGGCGCGGTGCTGCTCGCGCACCTGGGTGACGAAGAGCATGTGTCGGAAGACGCCCTCCCGGCCGGGTTCGATCTCGAAGTACTCGCCGGCCACTTCGGCGGGCACGGCCGGGGCGAACGGCCGGAACTCCTCGCGCTGCTTGACCATCGCGTTGAGGTGCGCGCGCATGTCCGGGACGGTGGGGTCGGCCAGGATGCTGCGGTTGCCGAGGGCGCGTGGCCCGAACTCCATACGCCCCTGGTACCAGGCGACCACCGCGCCGGAGCCGATCAGGCCGGACACCTCGGCGAGCATCGGGGCGCCGGGCAGGTGCCGCACCCGATGGCCGGGCCCGAGCGTGGCAAGGCCCGTCTCGATCTCGGTGTCGTCGAACTCCTCCCCCCAGTACGGCATGCCCATCGCCCACGGTGCGGCCGGCACCCGCTCGCGCAGCACGTGCAGTGCGGCGCCGAGGGCGGTCCCGTCGTCGCCGGCGGCGGGCTGGACGAACATCCCGTCGAACCGGCCGCTGCGGGCGATCCTGCCGTTGGCGGTGCAGTTCAGGGCGACACCGCCGGCCATGCAGAGGTTCCGGGACGTCTCTCCGGTGGCGTCCAGACCCTCGCCGAGGACCAGGAACAGCCCCTCCTCCACCGCCCGCTGCACCACCGCGGCGACGTCCATGTGACGCTGGGTGACCGGGGCGTCGGGGCGGCGCGCCGGCCCGAACAGCTCCTCGAGGCGGCGGATCGCGCCCCGGTGGGTCTCGCGCTCCTCCGGTGTCTTGTCGTGGGCCAGCACCGGCACGGCGAGGTCGCCGCCCGGCCGGGGTACCACCAGCGTGGCCTCCGGGAAAGCGCCGGGGTCGCCGTACGGCGCGAGCCCCATCACCTTGTACTCGTCCATGCCGGGCAGGAAGCCGAGGTACTGCGTGACGACGCTGTAGAGGATGCCCAGCGAGCTGCCGATCGGGTAGCTGCGCAGCGGCTCCAGCCGGCCGTCGCGCCCACGGAACAGCGACGTGGACTCGCTCTCCCCCATGCCGTCGGCGACCAGCACCACCGCGTCGCGGAAGCCACTGAGGTGGTAGCTGCTGGCGGCGTGTGCGAGGTGGTGCGGGACGCGGACCAGCTTGCGGTCCCAGTCCTGATCCGGGTAGTACGCCCGGAGCACGTCGAACTGGACCTCCGCCCGGTACGCCTCCTGGTACCAGCGCCGCAGGTAGTCGTCCAGCTCGAAGACCGGGGACGGCTCGTACCGGAAGCCGTGCGCGACGAAGTCGACGTCGTCCATCGTGGCCCCGGCCTGGCGCAGGCACGCGGCCACGGCATCGGCCGGAAAGGCGCCGGTGCCCTTCTCGCCGTCGTGGCGTTCCTGCGCCGAGGCCGCGATGACGCCGTTCTCGTCGACCAGCGCGGCGGCCGAGTCGAGGCCCTGCACCAGGCGCTGCTCGCGCCAGTCGAGCCCGGGCATCATCCGTTTCTTGAGCGCGGCGGCCCGGTCGAGACCACTGATACCGAGGACCAGCACGTCAATCTCCTGTCTGTGCGGTGAAGCCGCGGAGGGCGTCGGCGACGGCCGTCACCCGGGGGTGGTGCAAGAGTTCGAAGTGGTCGCCGTCGACGTCGGTGACCGTGAGCGAGCCGGTCAGGTCGCGCCAGGCGGTGGCGATCGGGTCGCGGTCGGGGCCGCGGCCGAGGATCAGCGCGGCCGGGCCGGGGAACGGGGCGGGCCGGTGCGCGGCGAGGCCGGCGAACACGTCACGCCAGAAGGTGACGAGGCCGGCGGCGGTGGGACCGTCCAGGTCGGCAACGGCCGCCGGGTCGACACCCAGGGTGGCGAGGAGCCGACCGGCGCCGGCGGACCGCAGCAGCGGTCCCGGTCCCTCGGCGGCGACCCGGTGGCGCAGGTCGTCGAGGACGGCGATGTCGCCGCGGTAGTCCGCCGGGTCGATGCGGGGGTCGGCGTCCACGAGAACGAGCTGGTGGGTGCGGATGCCGTGCTCTGCCAGCGCCCGGGCGAGTTCGTGGGCGATGACGCCGCCGGCCGACCAGCCGGCGACCACCGGCTCCCGGTCCTCGAGGACCGGGACGAGTTCCTCGGCGTAGCGCCGGGCCAGGCCGGCGACATCGGCGGCGCCGGTCTCCCCGGCACCGAACCGTCCCTGGACGCCGTACGTCTCGAAGTCGGCCCGTGTCTCGGCGAGCAGGTCCCGGTAGCTGAACAGGGTGCCGCCGACCGGGTGGACGAGCACGAGCGGGCGCCCGCCCGGGACGCCGTCGAGCCGGATCACGTTGCCGCCGTCGCCGCCCTCGCGACGCAGCAGCGCGTCGAGCCGGCCGGCCTGCTCGGCGACGGTCGGCGCGGTGTAGAGGGTGGCGAGCGGGATCTCGATCCGGAACTCGCGGCCCAGCGCCATAGCCAGCCGGACCGCGAGCAGGGAGTGCCCGCCCAGAGCGAAGAAGTCGTCGTGCACGCCCACCCGGACGACGCCGAGCAGGTCCCGCCAGACCGCCGCGATCCGCCGCTCGGTCCCGGTGGCCGGAACGGTCCGCTCGGCTGGTTCGGCACCGTCGGGTACGGCCTCGACCTCCTCGGGTTCGACCCGCTGGCCGAGGATCTTCACCTGATGGTCGCCCCGGCCGAGGAACTCGATCTGACCGTCCACGGTGTACCGGCCCAGGTCGCCGGTACGGTACAACCGGCCGCCCGACGCGCCCCACGGATCCGGCACGAAGACCGCCGCCGTGGCCCCCGGCCGGCCCAGATAGCCCCGGCCCACCCCGGGACCACCGAGAACGATCTCGCCCACCACACCCGGCGGCACCAGCGCGAGACCGTCGTCCACCAGGTACACCCGCACGTTCCCGTACGGACGGCCCAGCACCGGCGACGGGTACGCCCCGACGTCGGCGTAGACGGCGTCCACCGTCGCCTCTGCGGGCCCGTACGTGTTGTGCGCGGTCAGCCCCGGCCGGGAGCCCAGGGCCCGCCACAGATCCGGCGGGCACGCCTCGCCACCCACCGAGATCAGGCGCGGTGGGTACGGGGCGTCCAGCAGCCCCGCCTCCACCATGAGCTGCACCTGCGACGTGGTGGCGTCGATAACCTGGACCGCCCGCTCCGGGTCCCGGGCCAGCTCGACCAGACGCCGCGGATCGCGACCCTCCGCACCCGTGAGCACCAGCAGCCGGTGCCCGTCCAACAGCGGCAGCAACTGGGCAAGGAAAAAGTCGGAGATGAACGCCGACGTCCCGGTCACCACCCGGGCCGGCCGGCCCGGTTCGACACCGGCCCGACGCATCCGCGGCAGCAACAGGGACTCCGCGAAGTTCGCCAGGCTGCCATGCTCGACCAGCACGCCCTTGGCCCGGCCACTCGACCCGGACGTGAACATCACATACGCCAGGTCCCGCACACCCACCCGCGGCAGCACCACACCCTCCACCCCGGCGCCCGCATCCGGCGACACCACCGGCCACGACCCAGACACCCGATCCACATCCGCGTCCGCCGACACGACCACGGCGGGCCGGGCGTCCGCCAGCATCGCCGCCAAACGCTCCACCGGCAGCTCCGGATCCAGCGGCAGGAACGCCCCACCGGCCTTCCACACCGCCCACACCGCCACCACCGCCTCGACACCCGGCCGCAGGTGCAGGCCCACCACATCCCCGCGACGCACCCCGGACACCGCAAGCCGGCACGCCAACACCTCACTACGCGCGTCCAGACCCGCGTGGGTCAACGTCCCCGCCGCCGACTCCACCGCCACCGCGTCCGGCCACCGGGCCGCCCGCTCCCGCAGCAGCTCGTGCACCGGGGTAACGGGCCCCTCGACGGCACCGGCCCCGGTCCAGGCGGTGATCCGCTCCCGCTCCCGAGGGCTGGCCGCCAGCAGGTCCGAGACAGCGGCGTGCGGCGACCCGGTCAGGGTGCGCAGCAGGTCGGCGTAGGCCGCCAGCAGCTCGTCGGCGTCCGCCTCTGCCAGGACGTCGGTGCCGAACTCCAGGTCGAGTCGCAGCCCGTCCGGCGTGCGGGCCGCGCCGAGCGTCACGTCGAAGTGCTTGCCGCCACCGCCGAGGCGCAGGTCGCGCATGGTCAGGCCGGGCGCTGCGGCGGCCAGCCGGTCCGCTGCCGGCGCGTCCGGGGTGAAAGCGAAGAGGGTACGGAACAACGGGTTGCCGCCGTCCACCCGGTCCGCCGCCACTGCCCGGACCACGTGCTCGAACGGCGCCTCCTGATGGGCGAAGGCGTCCAGCACAGCCGAGCGGACACGCCGCAGGTGCGCGCCGAAGTCGTCCTCGGGGCGGACCGTCACGCGCAGCGCGAGCGTGTTGACGAAGAAGCCGACGAGCGGTGCCAGGTCCGGGTGGGAGCGGCCGGCGACCGGGACGCCGACGGTCAGGTCCCGTTCGCCAGAGACCCGCGCCAGCAGGAGCAGGTAGACGGCGAGGTGCGCGGCGAACTCGGTGGCTCCCGCCCGCGCACGGATCCGGTCCAGCCCGGCCAGCAGGTCGGCGGGCAGGGTCCGGGTGCGCTCCCCCGCGGTGACGGTCGCCGGGCGGGTCACGGACGGCTTCGGCCAGGCGGGTGCGGCCCCGTCGAGCGTCCGGCGCCAGTAGTCCAAGTCGTCGTCGGCGCGGCGCGCCACCAGGTCGCGGTGCCACATCGCGTAGTCGGCGTAGCTGACCTCGATCGGCGGCAGGCCGGCCGCTGCGGCGTCGCCGCCGGCCCGGTACAGCGCCCACAGCTCGCGGTCGAGCACGTCGACGGACCACTCGTCGACGGCCACGTGGTGGGCGACGAACAGCAGCACGTGCCGGTCCGGAGCGGTACGCCAGACGTCCGCTCGCAGTATAGGGCCGACGCTGAGGTCGAAGGGCCGGCGGACTGCCCGCTCGATCAGGCCGGGTAGGTCCGCCTCGGCGGCGTCCCGCACCGCCAGGCCGGCCGCGCCGGCCGCACCGACGCGCTGCACGACCCGTCCGGCCGCGTCCAGGTGCAGCGTCGTGCGGAGCGGCTCGTGGCGTTCGGCCAGGGCTCGCACCGCCGCGCCGAGCACGGCCGGATCGAGGTCGCCGAAGATCTCGTAGCCCCACGGCACGTGGTACGTCGCGCTGCCCGGGTCGAGCCGCCACAAGAACCACTGGCGTTCCTGGGCGTGCGAGGCCGGCGTGTCGCCGTCGGGCGCGGTGCGCGGGATCGGCCCAGCCTCGCCGGTCGTGTGCTCGTCGATCAGCGCCGCCTGCGCCGCGACCGTGGGCCGCGCGAAGATCTCGTGCAGCGGCAGGCCGGCACCCAGTTCCGCGCCGACGCGCATGACGAGCCGGACGGCGAGCAGGGAGTGCCCGCCGAGGGCGAAGAAGTCGTCGTGCACGCCGACCAGCGCGAGGCCGAGCAGGTCCCGCCAGACCTCGGCGACCCGCCGCTCGGTGTCGGTACGCGGCGCGACCACGTCCCGGCCGGCCGGCTCGGGCTCGAAGTCGTCGGGTACGGTCAGCGCCCGTCGGTCCAGCTTGCCGCCGGCCGTCGTGGGCAGCGCGTCCACCGGCACGAACACCGACGGCACCGCCGCGGCCGGCAACCGCGCCGCCAGATACACCCGCAAGTCGTCCGGGCCGGCGTCCCCGACCACGTCCCCGACCACGTACGCGACCAGCCGCGACCCGCCCTCCGCGCCGAAGCGCTGCGCGCCCACCGCCGCCGCTGTCACGTCCGGATGCTCCCGCAGCACGGCCTCGACCTCCTCGGGTTCGACCCGCTGGCCGAGGATCTTCACCTGATGGTCGCCCCGGCCGAGGAACTCGATCTGACCGTCCACGGTGTACCGGCCCAGGTCGCCGGTACGGTACAACCGGCCGCCCGACGCGCCCCACGGATCCGGCACGAAGACCGCCGCCGTGGCCCCCGGCCGGCCCAGATAGCCCCGGCCCACCCCGGGACCACCGAGAACGATCTCGCCCACCACACCCGGCGGCACCAGCGCGAGACCGTCGTCCACCAGGTACACCCGCACGTTCCCGTACGGACGGCCCAGCACCGGCGACGGGTACGCCCCGACGTCGGCGTAGACGGCGTCCACCGTCGCCTCTGCGGGCCCGTACGTGTTGTGCGCGGTCAGCCCCGGCCGGGAGCCCAGGGCCCGCCACAGATCCGGCGGGCACGCCTCGCCACCCACCGAGATCAGGCGCGGTGGGTACGGGGCGTCCAGCAGCCCCGCCTCCACCATGAGCTGCACCTGCGACGTGGTGGCGTCGATAACCTGGACCGCCCGCTCCGGGTCCCGGGCCAGCTCGACCAGACGCCGCGGATCGCGACCCTCCGCACCCGTGAGCACCAGCAGCCGGTGCCCGTCCAACAGCGGCAGCAACTGGGCAAGGAAAAAGTCGGAGATGAACGCCGACGTCCCGGTCACCACCCGGGCCGGCCGGCCCGGTTCGACACCGGCCCGACGCATCCGCGGCAGCAACAGGGACTCCGCGAAGTTCGCCAGGCTGCCATGCTCGACCAGCACGCCCTTGGCCCGGCCACTCGACCCGGACGTGAACATCACATACGCCAGGTCCCGCACACCCACCCGCGGCAGCACCACACCCTCCACCCCGGCGCCCGCATCCGGCGACACCACCGGCCACGACCCAGACACCCGATCCACATCCGCGTCCGCCGACACGACCACGGCGGGCCGGGCGTCCGCCAGCATCGCCGCCAAACGCTCCACCGGCAGCTCCGGATCCAGCGGCAGGAACGCCCCACCGGCCTTCCACACCGCCCACACCGCCACCACCGCCTCGACACCCGGCCGCAGGTGCAGGCCCACCACATCCCCGCGACGCACCCCGGACACCGCAAGCCGGCACGCCAACACCTCACTACGCGCGTCCAGACCCGCGTGGGTCAACGTCCCCGCCGCCGACTCCACCGCCACCGCGTCCGGCCACCGGGCCGCCCGCTCCCGCAGCAGCTCGTGCACCGGGGTAACGGAGATCTCCGCTTCGGAGACCGTCGCCCCGGTGCCCTGCCAGGAGGCGAGCAGCCGTTCCTCCGCCGCGCCCAGCAGCGAGTGGTTGCGGCGGTGCGCCTCGCCGGCACCGTCGCCGGCGATGGCACGCAGGGCACGCAGGTGGTAGTCGCGGATCCGGGTGATCTGACCCGCGGCGAACTCCTGGAGCGTGTAGTCGATCTCCAGCAGCAGGCCGCCGCCGGGCTCGTGGCTCACCGTCACGTCCAGCGGGAAGTTGGTGCGGGCGACGCCGGGCAGCGCCGGCGCGGTGCCCGTGGTGGCGAGCGTGCCGTCGGTGGCCAGCCGGGCGATCCGGTGGAAGTTGTTGTAGGTGAAGTTGGTTTCGACCAGCGGCTGGTCGCCGCCGAAGTCCCGCTGGACCGCGGCCATCGGGTACCGACGGTGCGGCACCAGATCACGCTCGGCGCGGAAGACCGCCGCGGCCAGCTCGTGCCAGCCGCCGTCGGGCAGCCGCACCCGCAGCGGCACTGTGTTGAGGAAGAGCCCACGGGCCTCGGTGCCGTCGGTCTCCTCCAGCCGGCCGTTCGCGGTCAGCCCGATCAGCACGTCGGACGCGCCGGTGAGCAGGCCGATCACGGTCAGATGGGCGGCGAGCACGACGGTCTTGAGCGGCACCCCGGCGCGGCTGGCGAACGCGGTCAGGTCGGGCAGCAGGTCCGCCGGCAGCGGTGTGGCCAACGACCCGTGGCCGGCGGCCTCGTCGCGGCGGTGCCGCTCGCCCGGAATCGTCTCCGCGGCTGGCTCCACCGTGGCGGCGGGCCACCGGGGAAGCCGCCCGTCCGGGGTTGCGGCGAGGCGTTCCCGCCAGAAGTCCCGGCTGCGCGCGGACCGCAGGGCGGCGCGTTCGGTGGCGACGAAGTCCCGGTAGAGCGAACGCAGGGGCGCTACGCCGGGGCGTTCCCCGGCGAGCAGCCGGCGGTAGAGGCCGGTGATCTCCTCGATCGTCGCGACCATGCTCCAGCCGTCCAGGATGGCGTGGTGCTCGGTGATGGTCCACTGGAACGCGTCGTCGGCGAGCACGTGCACGGCCATCCGGCAGAGCGGGGCCGTGGCGAGGTCGAACCGGGCCCGTTGCTGCTCGCGCAGGTAGCAGTCGAGCGCCTCGGCCTGCTCGGCGGTGGGCATCCGGCGCAGGTCGACGACGAGGAACGGCACCTCGACAGCGGTGTGGACCAGTTGCATCGGCTCGCCGAAGCCGGTCAGGTCGAACGACGTGCGCAACACCGGGTGCCGGGCCACGACCAGGCCGGTCGCCGCCCGGAAGCGCGCCTCGTCGAACCGGCCGGCCAGCCGCAGCGTCTCCACGTTGTGGTACGCGTTGCGCGCCGGGTCGCGCTCCATCTCGTAGACCATGCCCACCTGGAGCTGTGTCATCGGGTACGCGTCCGCCAGCCCGGCCGGCAGCACCGCCCGGTCCGCCGCTGCGACCAGCTCGAACGGCCGGCTCTCCGGGGCGGGCACGGGACCGGCCGGGGCGACGTGGGCGGCCAGTCCGGCCGGCGTGGGCGCGTCCAGCAGGTCCTGGAGGCCCAGGGCGAGTCCGGCGTCGCGGACCCGGCCGAGCACCTGGATGCTGCGGATCGAGTCGCCGCCCAGGTCGAAGAAGTTGTCATGCCGGCCCACCCGGTCCAGGCCGAGCACCCGGCCCCAGATCCTGGAGAGAAGCTCCTCCACCTCGCCGATCGGCGCCTCGTACCGCTGGCGCAGGGCCGGCCGGGCCACTGCCGGCTTGGGAAGAGCCCGGCGGTCGACCTTGCCCTGCGGGGTGAGCGGCAGCACGTCCATCGGCACGAGGTACCGGGGAACCATGTAGTCCGGCAGCCGCCCGCCGAGCCACGCGCGCAGTTCGTCCGGCGACGGTGCCGGGCCGGCGGCGACCAGGTAGGCGGCCAGGTCGGCCT
>NZ_JBHMIP010000034.1:0-64773 GCF_048060245.1 Micromonospora sp. LOL_014 | reverse complement strand
CACGCCACCGAGGTGTGCGGATGCTGTCGTCGATCTTCACGTACAGTGCGGTCAAGAGGGTGTCCAGGTCTTGCGTCACAACATGATCTTGGATGCCCTCTCCTCATGCCCGGAGATCGACCCCTCACTTCGGAACTACTCGTCTAGCCGACGCATCTCCACTCCCAGTCGAGCACCGGATCGTGCTTCCCACCATTGCTGCGGTCAACTCGTTGGCCGGGAGCTCAGCGAGCTGGGTAGTGCCGTAGGGTCGCGCAGAAGGACGTCGCGCGGCTGGTCTACAGCACCCGCAGCACCGTGGCGAACGTCGAAGCCGGTCGGCGGGTGGTCGACACCGGCCGGGATCGTTGGACGTTGCGCAGGATGATCTTGCCGCGCCCGGCAGTCCATCCCCACTGCGGTCCGTCGTTGTGTGGTCGGCTCTGCGCTGGAGCGCTACGGCGGCCTTCGAGGCGTAGCGGGCTGCGGGCGTGGCTGGTCAGGGTCGGGTGTGCTGTTGGAGGATGGCGAGGCTGGTGGCGAAGGTGGTGGTCAGGCTGTCGAGGACGGCCTTGCCTTTGGTGGCGGTGGCGGCGGATGGTGCGCCGATGACGCCGGTGTGGGTGTAGCCGCGCATGCCGAGCACCAGAAGGTCGGGTCGTTCGGTGAGGTGGTCGGCGGTCTGGTAGCCGGGTCGGACGAGGTCGGGGCACAGGTGCAGGAGCAGGGAGGTCTCAATCTCACCGGCGTGCATGTCGTCGTGGCTGGTGCTGTCGAGGCCGGCGTGCTGGCGGGCGG
Organism: Micromonospora sp. LOL_014; assembly: GCF_048060245.1. NCBI lineage: Bacteria > Bacillati > Actinomycetota > Actinomycetes > Micromonosporales > Micromonosporaceae > Micromonospora > Micromonospora sp. LOL_014. The sequence continues at coordinate 63,996 of NZ_JBHMIP010000034.1, read as the reverse complement.
TTTCCCAGTCCTGCCTCCTCGGGTAGAGGGCCATGCGCCGTCCGCTCGTGTTGGCCTCTTGGACGATGTTGGATAGCACGTAGTTGCCGCCGTGGCCGTTGACCACGACCAGCCGGTCGACACCGGCCTGCTCTAGCGACTGCGCGATGTCGGTGATGATCTGGGTCAGGGTGGAGGAGCGAATGCTGACAGTGCCCGGCCATCCGGTGTGTTCCTGCGAGCAGCTGATCGTCACCGGGGGCAGCAGCAGCAGGTCGTAGGCGGTCGCGGCGGCTTTCGCGATCGCGCAGGCCACGACGGTGTCGGTGATCAGCGGAAGGTGGGCGCCGTGTTGTTCGAAGCTACCCACCGGGAGAACGGCGACGCTCGCGGCCCGGCTGGCCTCGTCCGTGGTGGTCGCGGTGGAGATCAAGTCCATGATCACAGTCTGGTCGTTGACGCGACGAGGGAAAAGGCATTGCGGAAATCGACGACCTCGGTGGATCCCGTTACGCCTGCGAGCCGACCGTGGAGTTGGTTCAAGGAGGTCATCGCCCTGGCCGCCGAGGTCGCGGCGGCCAATCTCAGGGCGCGGCTGCCTTCGGCACCCGCCTCGGCCAACCGGTTCGTCGCAGCGTAGGACCGGGCGAGCCAGCTCCGGGTGAGCGCTTCATCCTGGCGGTAGTCGCCGGGCCAGTCGGTAAGGACCGTTTCCAGGGTCTCCGTCGCCGCAGCGGCGTGGCCGAGTTGGAGCAGGCAGTAACCCTCATGGGCGCGGAGGTAAGCGTGGGTGCAGTGGCGGCCGATGGTGTCCGGGTCATCTGCGGTGTTGCCCATGGACCGGCTGACAAGCTGGTGCGCGGTCTTGATCGCGGAGAGGGACCGCAGTCGTTCGTTGCGAAGGGCGTGTCCCTGGGCCTGGCGGATGAGGCAGAGGGCGCGGTCGCGGTCGGTAAGTGGCACGAGTGTCTCGGCGGTTTCGGCGAGTCCCGTCGCCTGGGTGCCGTCGAGGCGGTCGACGGCCTGCTGCGCTTGGCGCATGACGACGTAGGCTGCCATCCGCTTGTCGCCCGCCCGGTGTGCCAGGGTGAGTGCGTGGTCGAGCCAGTGGGCGGCCGCGTTGACGTCGGCGAGGTTGTCGGCGGTCCAGGACGCGAACTCCGCCCATCGCGCCTCCACTGCCAGAAGACGTGGCGTGAGGTCGTCCGGGGCCTCGCGGCGGTAGCGGCGGACGATGGCCAGCTCTCGGCAGACAGCGCCGTACACCTGGCGTGAACCGAAGACGTTGTGCGAGGCGGCCAGGAGCCGTAGCAGTTCACTCCAGTGCAGCGCCAAGGCGGGATCGACGCCAGCTGGGTCGGGAATCGGATCGAGGGCGGACACCGTCACCGGCCCCGGGATATCTGGAGCGTTGCCGGTCGATGCTGGTAGCGCCGCTGGGAGGTCGCCGGCAGCTGGCTGTATACCGACATCGGTCTCGCCCCAACGGGCCAGCTGCCTCGCCTCGACCCTTTCGCGGTCGAACCGTTGCTTCAGCCGCACGTAGGCGTCGTAACCGGCGAGTAGCGCGCCGCCGGCGTCCAAGAATTGATCACACCGCTGCCAGAAGATCCGGTCGGCTACCTGCTGACCCCGTTCCACCCCGGCGATGGTGCTGCGGGTGCTGTACACCCGCCCGGCGACATCGGCCTGGGTCAGACCACGCGACCTTCGCCGGTGAGCGAGCGCGGCACCGAGCTCCCGTTTGACGTCCTGGACCTGCCGCGGATCGATCACGAAGTCCCCGACTCTCCACCACACGTTGAAATAGCACAACGTTGAAAGGGCACGATAACCGTTCAACGCAGAGCGAAGCCACCGTGACCGGCCGGTGAGTAGACGAGTGGATGGGCGCCGGGTAGACCGCACGGACTCGGGACTTGGGGGTATCGCATGCGTGGATTCCGGGAGGCCGCCGGCCGGAGGTTGTCGAGGATTCGTGTCGAGGGTGTTCGACATCGCCGTTCAGGCGTTGAGTGGATGCGACCAACCGTTGATCCAGCGCCTTGTCTGCGTCTGGGGATTGTGGCGCACGATCACCGCGACCTGCTGGGAACGGTGGGGCTCCAGATGGTGGTCGCGAAGATGTGTTCAGGACCGGGCAGCGATCCGACCGAGCGGGTCGTCCGGATGGGCGGCCGTGACAGGTGGGGAGTGGCGTAGCGGATGAGTGTCGACATGGTGACCAGCGATGGTCTGCGGGCGGCGATGGTGGATGGGTTGGTCGCTGATCATGTGGCGAAGGGTCTGACGATGCGGCCGGAGGTGGAGGCGGCGTTGCGGGCGGTGCCGCGTGAGTTGTACACGCCGGGTGTGCTGTTGGAGGAGGCGTATCGGGGTGACAACGCGGTCATCACGAAGCGGCGGGGTGCCGAGACCGTGAGTTCGGTGTCGGCACCGTGGTTGATCGCGGAGATGCTGGGTCAGGCGGCTGACGCCTTCGACGGCGGCCTGCTCGGTCGGCACGTGTTGGAGGTCGGTTCGGGTGGCTACAACGCGTCGCTGCTGCGGGAGCTGGTGGGCCCGTCGGGTTCGGTGACGACTGTGGACATCGATCCGGATGTGACGGAGCGGGCGGTGGCCTGTTTGGCGGCGGCGGGCTACGGCGATGTGACGGTGGTGTGCGCCGACGCCGAGCAGCTGATCGAGCCGCGTCGCCGGTTCGACCTGATCATCGTGACGGCGGGGGCGTGGGATGTCCCGGAGTCGTGGATCGCGCAGCTCGCCGAGGACGGCGTGTTGGTGGTGCCGCTGCGGACGTTCGGGATGACCCGGTCGTGGGTGTTGCGTCGGGTCGGTGAGCGGCTGGTGAGCCACAGTCAGCGGCTGTGTGGGTTCGTGGCGATGCAGGGTGCCGGGGCGCACGAGATGCGCTACGTCGACATCGCCGACGGGGTACATCTGCGGTTGGATGAGGGCGAGCAGATCACGGCGGAGTCGGTCGCGGGGTTGTTGTCGCAGCCGCATGAGCAGGTGTGGGCCGGGGTGAGTCTGCCGCCCCGTACCGTGCTGGCGGATCTGGATCTGTGGCTGGCGGTGCGTCTGTCCGCTGAGGTGGATCAGTTCGTGGTGCTGTCGGCGCAGCAGGAAGCGGTCGACGCGGGCGTGGTGGCGCCCGCGTGGCGGTTCGGCACGCCGGCCGCGCTGCACGAGGGCACCTTCTCCTACCGGTCGGCGCTCGCCTGGACCGGTGACCGGTTCGATGTGGGTGCGTGCGCGCACGGGCCGGACGCCGCCGCGGCGGCGGAGCGGATGGTGGCGCACATGCGCGACTGGGTGCACGGCGGCGAGCCGGCCCCGGCGTTGCAGGTGCTGCCCGCGGCTACTCCCGACGGTGACCTGCCGGCCGGGACGGTGCTGGACAAGCGGCACAGCCGTGTCGTCCTCACCTTCAACCCCGCATGAGAAGGGAAACGCGCATGGAGACCACGGAAATCGAGGAGTTCGACCTGGACATCACCCTGGTCGACGCCGGCCCCGCCACAGGCGGGTACGCCACCAACACCGACGACAACTGCGGCTCGGGTAACACCGGGTCGAACGCCTGCTCCGGCGGCAGCAAGTAGCACGGATTCGACGCCGCTTCGGGTCCGGCGTCCACGGACGCCGGGCCCCCTCTTTTCTTCCGGGGGTGTGTCGTGGTTCCTGCGGCGGGTGCGGCCCTGGTCAGAGCCGCCGCCTATCCGGACGGGCTGACCGTGCCGGCCTGGCCCGATCTGACATCGGAGCAGCCGGAGCGGTGGCAGGGGTGGCTGGTACAGGTGTGGGCGTTGCCGGGGTTTCCGGCGGCGGTCGCCTGCGCCGCGCCGGAGCTCGCCGAACGGATCGGCCGGGCGGTGGCCGGCGAGCCGATGTCGGGTCGCCGGTGGCGTCGCCTGGTCGAGACGGTCGTGCGGTATCTGCTGCGGTGGACGACGCGGGCGACGCCGTTCGGTGTCTTCGCCGGGGTGGCGCCGGTCGAGTTCGGCGCCCACGCCGCTGTGCGGTGGGGTGGGGAGCATCGGGTGGTCGTGCGCCCGGACGGGGAGTTCGTCGCTGAGGTCACCGCCCGCGCGGAGCAGGACGTGGCCGTCCTGCGGGGTGTCACGGTGGTGACGAACACGGTGGGGTACCGGCGTGGCGGGGTGTGGGTGGTGCCATGCGCGCACGCCGACGGTGACCGCAGGCGGGACGTCGAGATCGGGTTGACCGGGCCGGTGCGGGCGGCGATCGACGCCGCCGCCCGCCCGATCGCGTTCACGGTGTTGGCGGAGCGGATCGGCGGTCCGTCGCCGGCCGGGGTGGGCGCGGCCGAGCGGATGCTGGCCACACTTGTCCGGTCGGGGGTGCTGCTGTCGGAGCTGCGGCCGGCGATGACGGTCACCGACCCGGTGGCCCACCTGGCCCGCCACGTCGCGGTACCCGACCCCGGCGGACGGGTCTCGGCCGATGTGCGTCTGGACGTGCCGGTGACGCTGCCCGAGGCGGTCCTGCGGGAGGCGGGTGAGGCGGCGGCGACGTTGGCGGCGGTGGCGCCGCCCGCGTCCGGGTGGGTGGAGTACCACGGCGCGTTCATCCAGCGGTGGGGTCCGGGCGCGGCGGTGCCGCTGCGGGACGTGGTGACCGTGCTGGGTTTCCCTGCCGGCTACCGGGGGTCGACCCGCCGGGCGCCGGCGGGGTTCTCGGCCCGTGACCGGCTGCTCGCGCACCTGGCGCAGCAGTCGGCGGTCGGCGGGCGGGCGGAGGTCGTCCTCGACGACGACCTGGTCGGCCGGCTACGGGGAGACGACGACCGGCCGCCGACGCCGCACACGGAGCTGCGGTTCACGCTCGCGGCCGCGACTTTACGGGACCTGGACCAGGGCAGGTTCACGTTGACGGTGGCCAGCGGCGCCCGCCACGCCGGGGTGTCCGCCGGCCGGTTCCTGCACCTGCTCACCCCCGGCGAGCTGGCGTCGTTCCAGCAGGTCTACCGGAGTCTGCCGACCCTGCTGCCCGACGCGGACGCGGTGCAGCTGTCCGGTCCGCCGCTGGACCCGCGTCTGACCCCGCTCGCCCGGACACCGGAGCTGCTGCCCGTCCTGCCCGTCGGGGACTTCCACCCCGACCCGCCGTACACGGTCGCGGATCTCGCCGTTGCCGGCGACGGCCGCCGGCTGTGGCTGGAATCTGCCAGCACCGGCCGGCCGGTCGAGCCGCTGCTGTTCAACAGCGTGCTGCTGCCCGATCTGCAGCAGCCGTTGACGCGGTTCCTGACCGAGATCTCGACGGCGTGGACGGCACCCTGCGGCAGGTTCGACTGGGGACAGTCACACGATCTGCCGTTCCTGCCCCGGATGCGACGCGGCCGCAGTGTGCTGCACCCCGCCCGCTGGATCATCGACCGGCACGCCCTCCCACCCAGTGGATCCTGGCAGGTGTGGCGCGACGCCTGGCAGCGGCACCGCGACCACCACCAGCTCCCGGCCGAGATCCTGCTCGGCTGCGGCGATGACGTGCGGCTGCGCCTGAACCTCGACGACGACACCCACCTCGTCGTGCTGCGCCGCCACCTCGACCGACATCCCCGTACCGTCGTCACCGAAGCGCCCGGCCCGGCCGGCTGGATCGACGACCGGCCCGCCGAAATCCTGCTCACCCTCACCGACACCCCACCAGCCACCCGCCCTACCCGGCGCGCCCGGCAGGTCCGGGCCGTGACCTCCGTGTCGCACCGGCCCGGACCGTCGTCGCCGTGGCTGGAAACCCGGCTGTACGGGCGGCTCGACGACATCCTCACCGACCTCACCCGACAGACCGCACCCGTCCTGCCGGTGGGCTGGTGGTTCCTGCGCTACCCCGACCCCGAACCCCACCTGCGGCTACGCACCCCACTACCCGACTCCGCGAGCTTCGCCGACGTCGCCGGGCGCCTCGCCGAGTGGACACACCGGCTGGAACACGACCGTGTCATGCACGACCACAGCCTGCACACCTACCGGCCCGAGACCCGCCACGGCACCGGACCCACGCTCGCCGCCGCCGAGGCGGTGTTCGCCGCTGACTCCCGCATAGCGCTACGGCAGTTGACTGGCGACCGTCAGGCCGCCACCGCCGCCGGCATGACCGCCATCGCCGACGCGTTCACCGGCGACGGACCACGCTGGCTCACCGACCACGTCCCGCACCGCAGCGGTCCGCGACTCGACCCCACCCAACTCGACCTCGCCCGCACTCCACACCACGACGATGACCGCGCGGCCGCCCTGGCCGCCTACCGGGACCTCGCCCATACCGACGGCCTCGACCTCGACCAGGTACTGGCTGACCTGCTGCACCTGCACCACGCCCGCATGATCGGCGTCGACACCGCCTCCGAACGGCACTGCCTGCGGCTGGCCCGCGCCGTCGCCCGCACCCACCAGGCGACCTCATGAGCGCCGGGCAGTCCCTCGCCGACGGCGCGGCCGGGGCAGCCCTGCTGCACCAGGAAACCGGCGACTGGCCGGCCGCGTACGCCGCCCTACGGGAAGCCACCGCCGACGGCGTCAGCATCGCCGACGGCGCCAGCCTCTTCCACGGCGCACCCGCCCTCGCCTTCGTCCTCGCCACCACCGACCACCCCCGGCTCGCGCGAGCCCGAACCATCGCCGCGACCGGCACCGCCACCGTCACCCGCCGACGCCTCGACACCGCCCACCGCCGCATCGACTCCCGCCGCCGGCCGCATTACGCCGAGTACGACCTCATCCGTGGCCTGACCGGCCTCGGCGTAGCCCTGCGCCGCCTCGGCGACCACGACCTGCTCCGACACGTCCTCGACTACCTGGTCCGCCTCACCGAACCCGTCGACGACCTCCCCGGCTGGTGGTGCCACAACGGACCCGACCGCCACCAGCCGCCACCACCCGGCGGTCACGCGAACCACGGCCTCGCCCACGGCATCACCGGACCCCTCGCCCTACTCGCCCTCACCCACCGCGACGGCATCAGCGTCAACGGACACACCACCGCGATCACCCGAATCTGCCGGTGGCTGGACCGGTGGCAGCAACACACCGACAGCGCCACCTGGTGGCCGCAAACCCTCACCCTCGACGACCTGCACCGAGGCACACCAGCCCAGCGACAACCGTTGCGACCCTCCTGGTGCTACGGCACCCCCGGCATCGCCCGCGCCCAGCAACTCGCCGGCATCGCCCTGCACGACACCACCCGACGGCACCTCGCCGACACCGCCTTCACCACCTGCGTGACCGACCCCGCGCAGACCCGCCGACTCACCGACCGCAGCCTCTGCCACGGCACCGGCGGCCTCCTCGCCACCGGCCGGCGCATCGCCGCCGACGCACTCACCCCGACACCCGTCACGCCGCTGACCCGCCTGCACCAGCACACCACCAGCTCCACCACCGCCGACGAACCCGCCGGACTTCTCGACGGCACCACCGGCACCCAGCTCGCCACCGCAACCACCACCACGACCGGGTGGGACGCCTGCCTCCTCCTGAACTGATGAAAGGCCCGCCATGGACACAGCCTGGAAACAGGTGACCATCGACTACCCCGGCCGCAGCCGCCACGAACGCGAACACAACGCCGTACCCCACCTCCGCAGCGTGCTGCCCGCCGCCGAAACCGTCGGCCTCATCACTGCATGGTGGTTCATCCGCAAAGGACCCTGGCGTATCCGCTACCTGCCCACCACACCCACCGACCACCCCGACCCCCTACACCGTCTCCTCACCCAGAACGTCCCCTGGATCCACGACATCTACGAACCCGAAACCCACACCTTCGGCGGCCCCGCAGCGATGGACACCGCCCACACCCTGTTCCACCACGACAGCCACCACCTCCTCACCTACCTCCACGACCGGCCCACCAACCGACGCGAACACTCACTCATCCTCACCACCGCACTGATGCGCGCCGCCGGACTCGACCTCAACGAACAAGCCGACGTCTGGGCCAGCGCCGCCCAACACCGCCCCGACCACCCCCACCCCGCCACCCGCACCAACCCCGTCACCTGGACGTCGTTCACCGACAAGATCCGCCACCTACTACTCGGCAACCCCCACCACCCGTGCGACTGGCACACCGCCTTCGCAGACGCCGGCACCACCCTCGGCGGCCTACGCGCCACCGGCACACTCACCCGCGGGCTACGCGCGGTCATCACCGAACACGTGATCTTCCACTGGAATCGGATCGGACTACCCGCCACCACCCAGGCCACCCTCGCCCACGCCGCAACCGAAGCAATCCTCGGCAGCACTCTGCCACCACCGACCTACGGGCAGACGGCGAGCCGAACACGGCATTCCGCCCACGGTTGGCCACGGTCAGCTCAGCAGACATGAACCACGGCTGACGGACGTTATGCAATGAATGGGACCGACCGCCGGATAGTCGATCGTCCTGCCGAGCCGAGGTCAGCTCCGTGACTGGGCCGGCACTACCGGCGGCAGCGCGGCGGCGGTGAGCAGCGCGACCGCCTCGTGCACGTCGTCGGTGAGCCGGACCAGCGGGGACAGGTCGCCGGCCGGGGACAGCGCCAGCAGCGGCGCCAGCAGCGCCTCGACCGGCAGGGTCTGGCTCCAGAAGGCGCGGTCCAGGAAGACGTACGGGCCGCTGGCCCCGTCGGTGCCGTAGAACGTCTTCGTGGCCGCCTGGAACACCTCCTGCACGGTGCCGGCCCGGCCCGGCGCGAACACGATGCCGCCCCGGGTCAGCCGCAGGATGGTGTCCTCCCGGACGGCGTTGCAGAAGTACTTGGCGATCCGGCCGGCGAACAGGTTGGCCGGTTCGTGCCCGTACAGCCAGGTGGGGATGGCGAGCCCGCCAACCCGCGCCCAGCCGGAGTCGCTGTCGTTGGACACCGCCGCGTCGACCGGGTACCGGTCGCGGACCGCCAGCGCCGCAGCGGTGTACGGCTGCTGGTCGGCGTAGTCCGGCGCGCCGGCCAGCAGGTCGATGGCGTCGGTCAGCTCCTCGGCGTCGCGGCTGCTCAGGTACGCGCCGAGGTTCGCCGCCTCCATCACGCCCGGCCCGCCGCCGGTGACCACCAGCCGGCCGGCCCGGGCCAGCTCCCAGCCGAGCGTGGCGGCCAGCCGGTACGCGGAGGTGCCACGCGGCACCGCGTGCCCGCCCATCACCCCGATCACCGAGGCCGGCCCGTACCGGTCGATCCAGGTCCGGGTGGCGTCGGCGAGCGCGTTGTCGATGCCGTGGTCGTGCAGCCGCTGGGCCAGCGCCTCGCGGATCTGCGGCTGGGCGCCGCCGTGCCGGCGGAAATGCCGGTAGACCAGGTTGTCGTACATTCCGTCGGCGCCGTGCTCGGCGAACCCGGCGGCCAGGTCGGCCGGGGTGTACAGCCGGGGCGGGTGACTCGGGTACGGTCGCCCGGCGAGCGGCGGGACCACATGTGCGCCCCGGCGCACCAGCTCCGCTTCTGCCGCCGCCGACGGGAACGAACAGCCCAGGAACAACGTGTCGGTGAGGTCGATGTCGGTCAGGTCGGGCACCGGCGGCACGTCGAACTGCAGTCCCTGTACGGTCAGCCCGGCCAGGCTGCCGGCGCGCAGATGATGGTCGAGCTCGGCGCGGGACTCCACCTCGTGCGGGGTGGAGTCGTAGTCGCCGGACAGCGCTGCGGGAGGTGGCGTGGGCATCCGGCCATTTTTCCGTACCGCCGCAACCGGCGTGGCGTGGCGCAGCGAAGCCCGGTCGTACGACGGCTCGGTCGTACAGCGAAGCCCGGTGGCACGAGGCCACCGGGCTTCCCAAACCGGTTCCTGGGGAGGCTCCGGACCTCTATTTCTAGTCGAGTACCGGCATCGGCACACCCGCCGCACGCGTGACGAAGGACTCATCCGTTCAGACACCATGTCGCTGCGAATCCAGGTTGAATGGGCAAAATGCAGAACCTGTTGCCCGAACCGCCGGCCACCACGCTGCCCGGCGACGAGCAGGCCGAGGCGGCACTCGCCGAGGCTGCCCAGGTGGACACCGAGGAGGCGTACGCCGCTGCCGCCGGACGCCACCCCACCTACAGTCGGGCCTGGGCGGTGCTCGCCCAGCGTGCGTTCACCAAGGGGGAGGTCGTCGCCGCGTACGCCTACGCTCGCACCGGCTACCACCGGGGCCTGGACCAGCTGCGCCGCAGCGGCTGGAAGGGGCACGGCCCGGTGCCCTGGTCGCACCGGCCGAACCGGGGTTTCCTGGCCTGCCTGCATCTGCTGTCCCGGGCGGCCGGGGAGATCGGGGAGAGCGACGAGGCCGCCCGGTGCGCGCAGTTCCTGCGGGACTGCGACCCGGCCGCCGGGGACGCTCTCGCCAGCAGTTGACGGCTCAGAGCCCTTCGGCCACCGCCGAGGCGATCTTCAGCCACGCCTGCCGGAACGTCGCGGACAACTGCCCGTACCGGATCGGTTCCCCGCTGTCGATGATCCGCTCGTAAGGTGCCAGCAGCACAGTACGGGTGCGGGCGGCGAAGTGCCGGTGGATCGGTGCCAGGTCGATCTCCCGGCGGGACGGCGGCATGGAGATGACGGTGACCGCTTGGCGGACCAGCCGCTGCCGGCCGGTCTGCTCCAGGTGGTCGAGCATCCGGGCGGCCGGCTCGGCGGAGTCGTTGCGCGCCGACATGGTCACCACGAGCTGGTCGGTGGCGTCGATCGCCGCCTGCCAGTTCTGTGCCCGTACGTTGTTCCCGGTGTCCACAAAGATCAACTTGTAGAACCGGCTGACCACCTCACGGATCTCGGCGAACGCGGCGGCGGTCAGCATCTCGCCGGCGGTGGCCGACTCGTCCGACGCGAGCACGTCGAACATGCCCTCGCCCTGCGCCCGCACGTACTGCGACAGGTCGCCGACCCGGCCGTGTGACCCTTGGAACAGGCGCAGGTCGCGCAGCATGTCCCGGACCGTACGGGAGTGGAAGTCCTGCTGGGCGCGCATGCCGAGGGTGCCCTGGGTCTCGTTGTTGTCCCAGGCCAGCACGTAGCCGCCGCGCTTCTGCCCGAACGTCATGGCCAGCATCAGGATGGCGACGGTCTTGCCGGCACCGCCCTTCGGATTGACCACGGTGACCTGGCGCAGCCCACCGAAGTTGCGGCGCACCATCTCGACGTCCCGCCGGATCTCCTGCTCGTGCTGCCCCGGCGGCAGCTTGACCAGGCCCAGCGTGGTCCGGTTGAGCGCGGCCCGGACCCCCATCGTGGCGACCGGGTCGGCCGGTTTCGCCGCCCGACGCAGGGCGAACTCCTCGGCGGTCGGCACGAACGACTCGGGTGTCCAGCCCGCCGGCAGCTGGCTGCCGCTGGCCGGCATGCTCGCCTGCTGGTGCGCCGGCACGGCCGGCTGCTGCCCGGGATCCTGGTACGCGGGGCCCTGTTGAGTGGGACCCTGCTGCACCGCGCCGAGCACCGCGGGCGGCACCGGGTAGCCCGAGTCGAACATTGCCGACCGTGGCGGCGGCCCCGGAGCGTCCGGCCCCGGCGAGCCCGGCCCCGGAGCGTCCGGCTCCGGCGAGCCCGGCCCCGGCGAGCCCGGCCCGGGAGACGATGGCATCCGGTGCACCCCGGGCGCTTCCTGGTACGGCTGTCGGGGCAGTTCGGTCACGCCCGGACTCACCTGCTGGTACGCCGGTGCCGCCGGCGGTGGCGGTGACCAGGCCCCGCCGTCCGTCGGAGTCCAGTCGTCCCAGCCGGGCGTCTCGTCCCAGCCGGGCGTCGCCGTGGGCGCCGACACAGCAGGCGATGTCGCCATCGGGCCGGCGGCCGGCGGGGCCCACGGGTCGGCGGGCTCGCCCGGCATGGGTTCCGTCGCCTCTTCCTGAGGCTCGCCCGGTCGGCCGGGACCGGTCGGCGGCAGCGGGGGCGGCGTCGGTGTCTGACCGGGTGGTGGGGCGGGCCGGCTGGGACCGGGATGTGGCTGGCGGGGGTGGGTCGGGCCGGGCCGAGGCGGCGTCGGGTGCGGCCGGCCGGCAGCCTCCGACGTGGGCGTGGCCGCGTCCGCCGGCGGTACGGGCTGCTCCGTGAGCGGTAGCGGTACGGGCGCCTCCGCCAGCGGTACGGGCTGCTCCGGTGACCGCCGGGGAGCCGGCGGCACAGCGCCGGGCGGACCAGCATCGCCGCTGGTGCCAGCGGCACCCGTCGAGCGGCTGGTCAATCTGCTGGGGGGCTGCGCCCACGGCGACGCGGGCGAATGCGGCAGTTCCGGATCACGGTCGGCGGGTAACCGACCGTTGCCGGCCGTCCTGCCGTTGCCGGGCCGGACCTCGGCTCCGGACGTCACCGTCGGAATGACCGGTACGGCGATGGTCTGATCGCTGCGGGGAGTTGCCACTACTTCGTCCGGCGGCCAGAACGGCTCCTCCACCTGACCTCCGTCGGTGCCGGTCGACCGCCCCGGATCGGTGTTGTCGTGCACTGCGTACCTCCCCCTCGCCCCCCGTGGACAACCCGAGGATGTGCAGGTCAGTCGCTACTTAGCGTCGCATACCAGGTCAGTATGTGTACACGGCCCAGCCGCCTGGTTCCACCCACCAGGAGCGTTTCCGGGTCAAGCCGCCCACCACGCCGTCGTCCAGAAACGGCAGTTCGCCGTCGCGCGGGGTGACCGCCGTCGCGCGACCACGGGCCCGGCGGATCTCGATGCGTACCCGCTCGCCGCGCCACCACGACCTGGTCTTCACCGGTACCGCCACCGCCACCTCCAGCACCCCGTCCGCCGGGTCCGCCCGGGTCACCAGCTCCACCTCCGCCAGCCGGGCGTACCCGTCGGCGTTCGCCACCACGCAGGCCAACAGCGGGTCGTCGCCCGCGCTCAGCACGGCGTCATCGACCTCGATCCGTCCGCGCCAGGGTAGCGGGTGATCGTGCTCGTCGGCGGCGCCCAGCAGCGCGCCGTCCAGGGTCACCGAACCACTGTCGGTCCGCAGCAGGTCCAGCCGGCGCTGCCGACCGCCGAGGACCGCGGCGGCGACCGCGGCCGGCTCCCGGGGCAGGCCGAGCCGGCCGGCCAGGTCGGCTGGCGGGGCGTCGTCGGCCGGGGTACCGGTTGCCGTCGACCGCCGGGAGTCGGCAGAACCGCCGGGGTCGAGTGGCAGCACCCCGATCGCCGGCAGGTCCGGCAGGGTCCGGGAGTCGGCCAGGTCGGCGGGTCGCCGGCTCGGCGGCGGCGCGTAGCGGCGTACCATCCGGCGCAGCACCGCCCGCAGCTGCCCGTCGGCGGCCGTGGCGACGATCAGCCGGGTCTTGCCGTCGTCGTCGGGCCAGGTCAGACCGTCCGGCCGGGCCGGGCCGTCCAGCCGGGCGAGGACGTCGTCGATCTCCCGGTCCGACCGCGCCGTCACCGTCTCGACCCGGGCGCCGGCGGCGACCAGCGCGTCCCGGCAGGTCAGCACCGGCACCCGGACCGGTTCGGCGCAGTCGGGCTTCGCCCGGGTGAGTGCCGTGCCACAGCTGACACCGCAGCCGCCGTCGCAGCCCGCGTCCGGCTGGCTGCCGAGTGTCAGCAGCACCACGTCGTACACCGTCGCCGCCTTCCGCCGATCTCTGCGGCCACGTCCACCAGGTTCGTGACCCTTGTTAGCCTGACTCCTCGGGCTTGCCACGCGGTCGCCACCTGGCACCCGAGCCCCATGGAGGCGGGTTACACAAGATGCCAGCGATCGTGCTGCTCGGCGCGCAATGGGGTGACGAGGGCAAGGGCAAGGTTACCGACCTGCTTGGCGAGCGGGTCCACTACGTGGTGCGGTTCTCCGGCGGCAACAACGCCGGGCACACCGTGATCACGCCGGACGGGCAGAAGTACGCCCTGCACCTGATGCCGTCCGGTGCGCTCTCCCCGAACGCGATGATCATCATCGGCAACGGGGTGGTGGTCGACCCGAAGGTCCTGCTGACCGAGATCGACGGCCTCGCCGAACGCGGCGTGGACGTCTCCCGGCTGCGGATCTCCGGTGACGCGCACCTGATCATGCCGCACCACCGGGCGCTGGACCGGGTGGTCGAGCGCTACCTCGGATCGTCGCGGATCGGCACCACCGGGCGCGGCATCGGGCCGGCGTACGGCGACAAGGTGGCCCGGATGGGCATCCGGGTGCAGGATCTGCTCGACCCCGGCATCCTGCGCAAGAAGCTGGAGCTGGCGCTGCGGGAGAAGAACCAGATTCTGTTCAAGGTCTACAACCGCAAGGCGCTGGACCTGGACGCGGTGGTCGAGGAGTACCTGGCGTACGCGCAGCGGCTGCGTCCGCACATCGCCGAGACCCGGGCGATCCTCTGGGACGCCCTTGACCGGGGCGACACGGTGCTGCTGGAGGGCGCGCAGGCCACCATGCTCGACATGGACCACGGCACCTACCCGTTCGTGACCTCGTCCAACCCCACGTCGGGCGGGGCCTGTGTGGGCACCGGCATCCCGCCGACCGCGATCACCAAGGTGATCGGGGTGACCAAGGCGTACACCACCCGGGTCGGCTCCGGGCCGTTCCCGACCGAGCTGTTCGACGCCGCCGGTGACCATCTGCGCAAGATCGGAGCCGAGTACGGCACCACCACCGGTCGGGAGCGCCGCTGTGGCTGGTTCGACGCGGTCGTCGGCCGGTACGCCGTACGGCTCAACGGCATCACCGACCTGGTCGTCACCAAGCTCGACGTGCTGACCGGGCTGGCGAAGGTGCCGATCTGCGTCGGCTACGAGATCGACGGCGAGCGGTTCGACGACATGCCGATGACCCAGACCGGCTTCCACCACGCCACGCCGATCTACGAGGAGCACGACGGCTGGTGGGAGGACATCACCGCGGCCCGCACCGAGGCGGAGCTGCCGGTCAACGCCCGGCGCTACATCGCCCGGATCGAGGAGCTGTGCCGGGCCCGGGTCAGTGTGGTCGGCGTCGGTCCCGGCCGGGAGGAGAACGTGGTACGCCACGAGCTGCTCTGAGCCGTACCCGTCGGCTCTGAGTGGTGCCCGTGCCCCCGGCACGGGGATCCTCAGAAAATCCTCAGATCTCCGCCAAGCGTGGCGGGGCATGCCTGCTTCATGATCGAACCGGACCCGAACGTCCGCCGGTTGCCACCAGCGCCGGCGGCGGGGCACCCTTCCCAGAATTCGATCGAAATAACTGATAGCAGGGAGCAAGGCAGTGAGCCGGCTGTACGGCGATCCCAAACGCGTGCGAGACGCGATGGAGGCCACCCCCACCCCGACCCCTCCGACCGGCATCCCCCCGATGACCCTGGCCCGCTGGACCCTGTGGGGTGTGCTGGCGGCCAACCTGTTGATCCTCGAAGTGGCGTTCTTCGCGTACGGCCAGGGCAAGCACCCGGTGCTGACCGTCGCGAAGTTCTTCGGCCTGCACGCCGCCATGATCATGATGCTGCAGCTGACCCTGGTGGCCCGGATTCCCTGGCTGGACCGGCGGCTCGGGATGGACCGGCTCACCGCCTGGCACCGGTGGATCGGGTTCGGTCTGTTCTGGACCGTGATGCTGCACGCCGTGTTCGTGATCGCCGGCTACGCCACCCTGTACGACATGGGCTTCGGCGAGACGTTCCTGAGCCTGGCCGGGGTGACCGCCTCGCTGCTCGGGATGATCGCCGCCGGCATCATGATCGTCGTGGTCGGGGCCTCCATCCGGTACGCCCGACGCCGCCTGCCGTACGAGGCCTGGCACAGCCTGCACGTGCTGATCTACCTCGCACTGCTGGCCGGCCTGGTGCACCAGTTCATGGAGACGACCACCTTTGACTCGGCCCCGGCCAACATCTACTGGTGGACGCTGTGGGCGCTGGTGATCGGGTCGCTGATCGTCAACCGGGTCGCCGTGCCGCTGTGGCGCAACGCGTACCACCAGTTCCGGGTCGCCGCCGTGGTGCCCGAGGCCGACAATGTGACGTCGGTGTACGTCACCGGCCGCCATCTGGACCGGCTGCCGTCGCGCGCCGGGCAGTTCTGCATCTGGCGGTTCCCCGGTCACAACCGCTGGTGGCAGGCGAACCCGTTCTCGCTGTCGGCGGCACCCGACGGGCGTTCCCTGCGGCTGACCGCGAAGGCCGCCGGCAAGACCAGCGCCGGGCTGCGGCACCTGAAGGTCGGCAACCGGGTCTTCATCGAGGGACCGTACGGCGCGTTCACCAACCTGCACCGCAAACTGGACAAGACCCTGCTGATCGCCGGTGGCGTCGGGGTCACCCCGATCCGGGCGCTGCTGGAGGAGTCGGGCGGTTCGACGGTGGTCCTCTACCGGGCGGCCAGGGAAACCGACGCGGTGCTCCTCGGCGAGCTGCAGGGGCTGGCCGCCGCGCAGGGTGCGCAGCTGCACGTGCTGACCGGGCGCACCGGGTCCGGGTCGCCGCCGAACCGGCCGTTCGACCCGGAGAACCTGCTCGCCCGGGTGCCGGACATCACCGAACGCGAGGTGTTCGTCTGCGGGCCGCCGGCGATGACCACCGCTGTGGTCGACAGCGTCCGGGCCATCGGCGTGCCGAACGCTCAGATCCACGCCGAACGTTTCGGGTTGGGCTGACCCCTGAGGCTCAGTCCTTCCTCAGGGTCCTCAGATCTCCATCACGCGCCGGGTCCGGTCGCGGCCCGATGGTCGTAGGACCCGTCGGCGGGTCGGCGGGTTCGACCCGGAAGGGCGAAACAAGGGTGAGCGACAGCGACGGCACCAGCGCGATCGTGATCGGGGCGGGGATCGCGGGCCTGGTCACCGCCCGGGTGCTGAGCGACCACGTCGATCGGGTGACGGTCCTGGAACGGGACCGGCTGCCCGACGACGCGGTGCCACGCCGGGGCGTCCCGCAGGGCCGCCACTGCCACCTGCTGCTGGCGGCCGGTCGGCGGCTCCTTGACGGCTGGTTCCCCGGGCTGACCGGGGAACTGGTCGCCGCCGGTGCCGTCCCACTGCACGGCGCCGACCTGGTGTGGCATCAGGGCGGCGGCTACCGTGTCCGTCCCGACCTCGGCTTCCTCGCCGTGTCGGCGAGTCGGCCGCTGCTGGAGGATGCGGTCCGTCGGTGCCTGCTGCGGCAGCGGCGCAACGTCACCGTCGTCGACCAGACCGCAGTCGACGGCTTGGTGGGCGCGACCGACCAGATCGTCGGGGTCCGGGTGGACGGCGTCGAGCACCGGGCCAACCTGGTCGCCGCCTGCACCGGGCGCAACACCCACTTCCTGGATCAGTTGGCCGAGCTGGGCTTCCCGGCACCCGAGGTCGCGGCGGTACGGGTCGACGCGGCGTATGCGTCGCAGCTGGTCCGGCGGGGTCCGGACGACCTCGACGGTGCCATCGCGGTGGTGGTCGACGACCGGGCCGGCGGCCACCGGACCGGCACCATGGTGCCGGTGGAAGGCGACCGCTGGCTGATCACCATAGGCTCCCGGCACGGGGAGGTGCCGCCCAGTGACCCGGCCGAGTTTGAGGCCTTCGCCCGGGAGCTCCCGTCGCCCACCATCGCCGATGTGCTGACCAAGGCCGAAGCGCTCAGCCCGGTGCTGACCCACCGGATCGCCACCGATCAACGCCGGCAGGTGGAACGGCTGCGCCGTACCCCGGCCGGATTCCTGGTCCTGGGCGACGCGATCTGCAGCCTCAACCCGATCCACGGGCAAGGCATGACGTCCGCCGCGCTGCAGGCCCGGGCATTGGACCGGGCGCTGCGGCGGTACGGGCCGACCTCGCCACGGCTGGCCGGTGCCTTCTACCGTCGGGCCGGCCGGGCGGTCGACGCACTGTGGCGTACCGCGGTCGGAGCCGACTTCGCCGACCCCCGGACCACCGGCCACCGGCCGGTCGGGACCGGCCTGGTCAACCGGTACCGGAACCTGGTGTCGCGGGCCTGCCACACGTCGCCGGTGGTGGCCCGGCAGGCGCTGCTGGTGCGACATCTGCTGGCCCGGCCGGCGTCGTTGGCGACTCCGGCGATGATGCTGCGGGTGCTGCTGGCCAGCCGACGTCGGCCGGGCCGGGCCGATCAGTAGATCGTCACGTCGTACTCGTTGACCGCCTCACGCACCGGCTGGTAGAAGGTCGTGCCGCCGGTCCGGCAGTTGCCGCTGCCGCCCGAGGTGAGGCCCAGCGCGGTCGACCCGGAGTAGAGCGGGCCGCCGGAGTCGCCCGGCTCGGCGCAGACGTTGGTCCGGATCAGACCGCGGACGACCCCGCTGCCCAGGTAGCGGACTCGGGCGTTGAGCGCGGTGACCGTACCGCTGTGGGTGCCGGTGGTGGAACCGGTGCGGGTCACCGACTGCCCGACGAAGGCGTCGCCGACGCTGAACCCACCCGGGTGGCTCTGCGCCGGGTTGTCGTAGCGGACCAGCGCGTAGTCGTCACCGGGGAAGCTGTAGTCGATGGTCGGGCCGATCAGGTTGGTCTGCGCGGAGTTGCTGTACCAGGTGCTGACCACCTCACCGCAGTGCCCGGCGGTGAGGAAGTAGTAGGTGCTGCCGCGCACGGCGTTGAACCCGAGCGAGCACCGGCCGCCGCTGCCGTAGATCGGGTCGCCGGACGAGACCAGCCGGGTGAAGACACCGGACGTACGCTCCACCCGGATCGCGCCGGCCTTCCCGCGCGCGGTCCGCCGGATCTTGGCGATCTCGGCGCGGGAGACGCTGGTGTCGGCGGTCACCACGACGCGGCCGGAGGCGCTGTCGACGTGCCAGGCGATCCCTTCGACGCCGGAGGCTTCCACCAGGTCGCTGACCTGGGCTAGTTCGCTGGCGGTGTAGACGACCGGGGCGGCTGCACCGGCGGATGGCAGGGCGAGCGCGCCGGCGGTGAGTACGCCGACGGCGACGGCGAGCAGCCGGGTTGCCCGGCTGGTCGTGTGGCTGATCCGCACTGTTCCCTCCTGAATGGGACTGGGGATCTCAGGCTTACTGGATATTGACAGTTTTGTTGTGTGTCGATGTTTATGCAAGTGCTAACATGTCAAAGTTACTTAGACAATAGCCAATATGAAAAACGATTCTGGCAGTTGTCTGACTTGGCGCGGTCCCGCCCCGGTCAGAAGGTGGTCCGGTCGAGGTCGCCATGCGCTGCCCGGAGCATCCGGAGCTGGCCGATTTCCGAAGCGTTCTTCATCAGCTCCGCATTGACCCAGCTGGCCAGGTGGGCGAGGCTGAGCCCGGCTTCGGCGGGCCACGGATAGGCCGTCGGGCGGTCGAGGTCGGCGTCGGCGAGTCGGTCCAGCACCGTGGTCCAGGTGGCACGCAACTCCCGCAGCCAGCCGATGGATGCCGCACCGCTGCCCGGCCAGCGGATATCCGCGCGGTCGTGGGGCGTACGACTCTCGACGTGGTCGATGGCGACGGTCCACCACCAGCCGATGTGCCAGGCGAGCCAGGCGATCGTCGGCACCGGAGTCGGATCCGGTTCGCCGTCTGCCCAGTCCGGCACCCAGTCGCCGTCGTCGGACGGCCGCAGTGTCCAGCACACCGGTGCCGGTTCGGCGAGGAAATCGTCGGGCTGTAGTCGCTCCAGGTGGTACTCGAACAGCGACCAGGTCAGATCGAACTGCCACCGCAGCAGCTCGGCACGGGAGGACGACATCGGGTGATCATGTCACCCGCTGGTCTGGTGTCCAATGAATTACTGACACTGACCGTCTCCTGCTTGAACTTGCGACCAGTCCACAACTGTGGATCCTGGTAACGTTTCAAGCAGCACAGATCAATCTACTTCGATCTTTGTGTTCATTGTGTCGATCCAGTTCTCGTTGAGAGGATCACGGATGTCCCGTCCTGCCCGCCTCACCCGGCGCGCCCTCGCCGCAGCGGTCACCGGCGCCCTCGTCGCCACCCTCACGCCCGGCACCCCGGTCTCGGCCGCCGACCGACCCTTCACCTACCAGGTGACCCCCGGCACCGCGCAGTGGCGCGCGTTCAGCAGCCATCAGGAGATGGTCGACGCCGTACAGATGCCGGACAAGACCGCCGCCGCCCTGCGGACCCCGCTGCTCGTCGACGCCGTCCTGGCGTACCCGCTGCTGCCCGACGCCCTGGCCTTCAACAGCGTCCAACAAGGCTTCGAGACCGTCACCGCCCGCTTCACCGGACTGCAGGAACTGCTGCGCCGCCCCGACGCCGGCCAGGAACTGCTCAAGCGCTACCGGACCCTGAACCTTGCGGCCCGCCACGGTGAGACGCTCGATGAGGCAGGCGACCGGGTGATGACCGCGTGGAAACTGGAAACCGTCCTCGCCCAGCCGCAGGTGCTGGCCACCCTGACCCCGGCGCAGTCCGACGAACTGCTGCGGGTCGGCCTCGCCGTGCACCGGGCCAAGCAGGCTGACGCCGCGACGTACGGCCAGGCCAGCCTGGAACCGACAGCGGTGCTGCTGGGTCGCACGCTCGCGATCCGGGAGAACTGGGACTGGACCCGATCGGAGCTGCTGCGCGAAGGCCTGCAACTGCGGCCGGGCGCGGTGGCGACCACCGTCGCGGCGGTACGGGCACACCTGGCCGACCCCAGCGTCGCCCACCCGGTCCGCGACGACGTCGGGACGCTGGACTACTACAGCACCGTCTACACCCCCAACGGCACCCCGGTCTCGGTGATCACCATGACGTCCGAACTGACCAGTGCCGAGATCACCAGAGCCAACAATTTCGTGGCCGACGCCTATCCGTCGGCCACCCGGGAACGCAACGCCTCGCGCAAGTACAACTGCCACTCGTACGCCTGGTACAGCACCTCGAGCGCGAACAACCGGTGGATGAACAGCCCCGGTGACGACCAGTACTGGCTGGACGGCAGCTACACCCGCTGGCACCCGCCGTACATCTGGTTCTCCAACATGAAGCTGTCGTACGCCAGTGACGACCACTCCGGCATCTGGGTCGGCACCGGCAGCTACGTACGGTCCAAGTGGGGCCAGCTTCCCCTGATGTACCACTACTGGAACTACTCGCCGTACGTCAGCACGACCACCAACTCGTACTTCCCGTCCTGATCGATCGTCGGCCTGACCGACTCCATCTGCACGGCGACGTGCCTGGCGGGAACGGATCCCGCCAGGCACGTGGTGCATGCCGGCCGCTGCCTACTCGTAGCGCAGCGACTCGACCGGATCGGCCCGGGCCGCCCGCGACGCAGGCAGGGTGCCGGCCAGGAACGCGATCGCCATCACCAGCAGAATGATCACCGCGATCGAGACCGGTTCGAAGGCGATCAACGTCAGGCCGGGCAGATCCGACAGGAAGCCGCCAGACAGTGCACTGCTGATCGCCGTACCGGCCGCGATCGCCAGCACCGCACCGATCGCGCTGCCGAGGAAGCCGATGAAGGTGGCTTCCAGACTGAACAGGCCGAACACCTTGCCGGAGCCCATGCCCATCGCCTTCATCAGGCCGATCTCGCGGGTGCGTTCCTGCACCGACATGAACAGGGTGTTGACGATCCCGAAGCTCGCCGCCAGCAGCGCGATGACCGCGAAGGCGTTGAGCACCAGCACGATGCCGTCGATCACGGTCCGGAACGCGCCGAGCTGGTCGGCGACCGTGCTCCCGGCGTAGCCGGCGTCGGCCAGCCGGTCCTTCAGCGCGCTGATCTGCTCGTCGGTCGCGGCCGGGTCGAACCAGATGCTCGCCTGGGCGTACCGCTGCGCCTCGGCGGCGGGCAGGCCGGTGTTCTGCGCGTCGAACAGCGCGTCGGTCAGCGCGTCGTTGGGCACGATGCTGGCCCCGTCCGGGGTCGCCAGGGTCTCCTCGGCCACCCCGACGATCGTCGCCTCGATGACCTGCTCTGTGCGCTCGGCGTCGGTGACCGCGATCGAGACGGTCTGCCCGACCGCCGCCGCGCCGTCGGCGAAGCCGAGCGGTTCGACGTACGACGTCGGGAGCGCGAGCTGCAGCTGCGATGACGAGTTGTCCGGCTCGGCCCCGGCCGCCAGCGGCGTCTGCTGCCCGGCGACCAGCCCACCGACGTTGACGACGTAGCGCGTGCCGTCGCCGACCTGGATGTAGTCGGCGCTGATCGACCTGGTGGCCTGGACGTCGAGCACACCCTCGATGTCGGCCAGCATGTCGATGTCGGCCGGGGTGAGCGCGACGACGGTCTGACCGGGCGGACCGGGCTGCCCGCTCGACACGGCGTCCGGGTCGTACTCGGCAGGTCCGGCGTCGGCGTCACCGAAGCCGTTGTCCGTGTCCGTGTCCGAGGACTTCATGACCGTCATGACGTCGGAGGCGCCGATCGCCGTCACCGTGTCGTCGATGTAGGCGTTGATGCCGGTGCCCAGCCCGCTGGTCAGGGTCAGGGTGAAGGCGCCGATGAAGATCGCCAGGATCGTCAGCAGCGTACGGGTCTTGGACCGGAAGGTGTTCGCGGTGGCCGAACCGATCAGATCGGAGATCTTCATGCCGGCACCGCCAGCGAGTCGCCGACCAGGTGGCCGTCCCGGACGAGGATGCGGCGGTCACAGCGCGACGCGAGCTCCTCGTCGTGGGTGACGACGATGAGGGTGATGCCGTTGTGCCGGTTGAGGTCGAAGAGAATGTCCTCCACCACCGCGCCGGTGGTGGAGTCGAGGTTGCCGGTCGGCTCGTCGGCGAAGATGATGCGCGGGTTGTTCACCAGTGCCCGGGCGATCACGACGCGTTGTTTCTGCCCGCCGGAGAGATTAGCGGCCTTGTTCTTCGCCTTGTCGGCGAGTTCCAGCTGTTCCAGTGCGGCCATGCCGCGCTGTTTGCGCTCGTTGCGACCCACCCCGGCGATCTTCATCGGGAGCATGACGTTGTCGAGCACGGAGATGTTCGGGGTGAGGAAGAACTGCTGAAAGACGAACCCGAACGTCTTGTTCCGGGTCTGGTTGAGGCGGCTGCCCCGCAGCGTACGGGTATCGACCCCGCCCAGCGTGATCGTGCCTGACGTCGGGGCGTCCAGCAGCGCGAGAATATGCATCAGGGTCGACTTGCCCGATCCGCTCTTGCCGAGGATCGCGACGCTCTCTCCGTCATGAATGTCGAAGTTGACTCCCTTCAGCGCGTCGAAGCTGTTCGCGCCGCGACCGTACGTCTTCCGTACGTCGACAGCCGAGATGACAGGGCTTTCCATCGGACTCCTCGTATTCGCCGACCAGGCCGCTTTCCGGCTGGTGTCTCCATCGTCGTCGGCGGCCCGGCCCGCCGCGTCACTCTGCGGCGGGCATCCGCGTACCACGTTCGCGGTAGCGGGGATTACCACGCCAGGTGGACCTGCCCGCTCATGACGGCCGGCAGACTGGGACCATGACGACCACTGCGGCCGGGCCGGCGGACCCGAGGTACCGCCGTCCGCGCGTACCGCCGTGGGCCGGTGACCTCGTCGCAGCGGTGATCATCGTCGCGATGGCGCTCATCCAGTTCAAGATCCCCGAGCACGAGCCGGCCGGGACCGTCGCCGTCGCCCTCGCGGTCGTCCCCGCCGGGCTGTTGCCGCTGCGGCGGCGCTGGCCGCTGCCCGTGCTCGCCGGCTGTATCGCCATATACGGTCTCGTCGCGGCCACCGGGGCGCTGGAGCCGGGCGTGGTGCTCGCCGTGTCGATCGCCATGTTCGGGGCGGCGAACCGCACGGACCGGCGGACCACGCTCACCGCTGCCTGCGCCGCCGTCGTCGTGACGGCCCTGCTCAACCTTCTGACGGCGATCGGGAGCGTGTTCGATCCCCGCGCGTTCCAGGTCACCGTCGTGGTCGCGTTCGCCGCCGCCGCTGGCGACGCCACCCGCTCCCGGCGGGAGTATCTGCGCGCCATCATCGAACGCGCAGAACGAGCGGAACAGACCCGCGAATCCGAGGCCCGCCGACGGGTGACCGAGGAGCGGCTGCGGATCGCCCGTGACCTGCACGACGTCGTCGCCCACCAGATCTCGGTGATCAGTCTCAACGCCGGGGTGGCCTCGTCGGCGCTGCAGACCCGTCCCGAGCGGGCACAGCAGGCCCTCGGGGTCATCCGGGGCGCGGCCCGGACCGTGTTGACCGAGATCGGCGACCTGCTGCGGGTGCTGCGTACCGAGGACGACGACGCTGGCGGGGCGGCGGCCCCGCAACCTGGCCTCGACCAGCTCGACCGGCTGGTCAGCGGGTTCGCCGACGCGGGCCTGAGCGTCTCGGTGCGGACCGAAGGGGACCTGGCGGCGGTCAGCGGCGCGGTCGACGTGGTCGCGTACCGGGTCGTCCAGGAAGGTCTCACCAACGCGCACAAACACGGTGCCGAGCACCGCGCCCGCGTCCTGATCGAGGTCGACGCCAATCAAGTTCTGGTGGTGGTCACGAACCCGGTGTCCGGCCGATCGTCCGACGACCGGCCCGAGGTACCCAGTGGCGGACACGGCCTGGTCGGTCTGCGGGAACGGGTCGCCTCGGTCCGTGGCGTCGTCGAAACCGGCCTGTCCCCGGGTGGCTACCGGCTCGCCGCCACCCTGCCACTGCCCAAGGAGGATCCCCGGTGACCAGCGTGCTCGTCGTGGACGACCAGCCACTGATCCGCCAGGCCGTCACGGACATCCTGACCGACGACGGCCGGATCAGCGTCGTCGGCGAAGCCGTCAACGGTACGCAGGCCGTCGCGCTCGCCGCCTCGCTGCGCCCCGACGTCGTACTGATGGACATCCGGATGCCGGAACTGGACGGCATCGGCGCGACGGCGGCGATCTGCGCGGACCCGGCGCTCGCCGAGACCCGGGTGCTGATCCTCACCACGTTCGAGGAGGACGAATACCTGGTGGCGGCGTTGCGGGCCGGCGCGAGCGGGTTCATCGGCAAAGGGGCGGAGCCGGAGGAGATCGTCCGCGCGGTCCGTGCGGTGTACGCCGGTGAGGCGTTGCTGTCGCCGGCCGCGACCCGCAGCCTCATCGAGCGGTACGTGCTACCCAATGCCGTACCGGTCACGGTGAGCCGGCCGAATCCGGCCAGCGAGGCGATCGACCAGTTGACCGACCGGGAACGCGAGGTGCTGCTGCTGGTCGCGCGCGGCCGGTCGAACCAGCAGATCGCCGAGGACCTGGTGATCTCGCCACACACGGCGAAGACCCACGTCAACCGGATCATGACCAAGCTGTACGCGCACGACCGCGCCCAACTGGTCATCCTCGCGTACGAAAGCGGCCTGCTGACCCCCGGCCTGGCCTGAGGTCGAGGTGACTGTCGGAGATCTTGCATCGGGCTGGCCGGGTCTGCCTTGTGATCCATGGACCGACCTGCATACCGTATTGATATGTCCCGATCATTATCGTTGGTGGGGCGGGGGCGCCTGCCGAGCGGGGTGCGGGCCGCCGTGGTCGTGGCGGCCGGCACGGCGCTGTCGTTGCTCGCGGTCGCTCCGGTGCGGGCCGCCGACATGGTCCCCCAGGCCTGTCCTATCGAGGAGACCTACGAGGTCTGGACGCCGCAGAAGGTCTGGATCTCCACCGACACCGCGAGCGACTGGCAGACCGGCCCCGGGTCGATCGACTTCACCGGTAGCGGCACGATCGACATCGCGGTCACCACGTCGGCGAGCTTCTCGGTCTCGGCCAGTGCGCTCGTCGCGTCGGCTGAGACCACCTTCGGCGTCGACCTCACCGTCGGGTCGAGCCACACGACCAGCTGGAGCCATTCGATCCCGCTGTCGTCCGGGGTGACGTCCCGACTGGTACGGACGAAAGAAGGCCGGCTGTTCGGCTTCAGGAAGCACCGGCTCAACACCAACTGCACGGTGACCACGTCGGTTGACGCGGTGGCGTACGCCCCACTCGCGTCACACAGTTCGAACTACTACTGCTGGAAGCGGGACGACTACCCGGCGACGGCCTGGTGGTATCCGAACCCGCAGGGCGGGTGTTAACAAAGGGTGACGTGGGGAGACATGGGGAAGCTGCCTGCCGTCCTGGGCCTCGCCGCGGTCCTGGCGTTCGGCATCGCAGGGTGCACCGACGGCCCGGATGGCGGGGCGCCGACGCAGTCGTCGTCCGCAGGCCTGGCCGACGACGACCATCGGGGTGTCGCCCTAGAGTGGGCCGGGCGCGGCAGCCAGCACAGCTCACAGCTTGAGGTCAGCCAGAGTCGCTACGACGGCCTGGTCGTCTTCCGGAACGTGACAGGCTCTCCGGTCCAGCTGATCTCCGTCGAGATGGCGACGGACGACTCGACCGTCGTCAGCGTGGACCGGGTCGGCCTGGTGGCGCTGGCGCCGGACCAGGCCGACGGCGTCGGCTTCACCGACCGGTTCCCACCCGTGTTCGCACCTGATCTGACCGCCGTCGACCCGGCTTCGGCCGAGCTGCTGCCGAGCGACGCCAGCCGGGAACGCTACTCGGCCGTATTCAAGATCACGGCCGTCCGGCCCGGCCTGTGGGAGGCCCCACCCGTCACGGTGACCTACCGGTCGACCGGGGGCGTTCGCTCGATCGACTTCCCGCACCGGCTCTCCGTCTGCGTCGATCCCGCCTCGACGGCCGAGTGTTGAGGCGGGCCCGACGGGCGGTCCCCGCCGTGAGTCCGTTGAGCAGGGCTGTGTGGCGGAGGGTTCAAGGGGTTGGTCAGTGGGTGGGCCGGGCGTCGAGGAACGGGCTGGGTGCGCCGGCGTAGGAGACATAGAGCGAGTCCCGGGCGCGGGTGCAGGCGACGAAGAGCAGGCAGCGTTCCCGTTGCAGGTCGTGCCGGTGCGCGGCGGGGTCGTCGTCGGCTGCGGTGATCGTCGAGCGGGCCGGCATGGTGTCGGCGTCGACGCCGATCGCCGCGACGCAGCGGAACTCGAGCCCTTTCATCGCGTGCATGGTGCCGACCCGTACCGCGTTGGTCTTGCTGGCAGTGGGGGTGCTGACCGGGATGCCGGCGGTGCCGAGCCGGTCGCGGGCGGCGCGGGCCAGGTGGCCGTTGCGTGCGGCGACGGCGATCGCGTGCGGTTCGACTCCGTCGTCGATCCAGCGGCGTACCTGGTTGACGAGCTGGTCGTGCTCGGCGTCGCGGTCGGGGTGCCCGGCGATCCGGGGCCGCCGGCCGTGCATCGGCGAGCGGTAGCCGGTCAAGTTGTCCGGCTGGTCGTCGAGTCCGGTCGGGTCGACTCCGGTGAGCAGCCGTACCGACCAGGCGAGGATTTCCTGGGTGGTGCGGTAGTTGATGGTCAGTTTCCGGCTGCGCCCCCGGATCCCGACGCCGAGGCTGCCCAGCGACACGTGGTTGTCGTAGATGCGTTGGTGCGGGTCGGCGACGATGAACAGGTCGTCGGGGCCGGCGGCGACGGCGGCCCGCAGCAGCCGCCACTGCGCCGGGTGCAGGTCCTGGCCTTCGTCGACGATGACGTGCCGGTACGGGCGGTCCGGCCGTTCGGCGAGGATCTTCGCCGCCTGGTCGGCCAGCTGCAGGTGGGTGTGCTGGTCCTGTTGCCGCAGCGCGTCGGTGACCTGCCGGATCGCTTCCCAGACGGCGAGCCGCTGGTCGGCGCGCAGCGGTGCGCCCCGGCCGTGCCGGCGGGCGGCGAGGTAGCCGGCCGGCTCGGTGATGCCCTGGGCGAGGATCACCTGCTCCCATTCACGTTGCAGGAAGGCAGCGCTGTGCTGCCCGCCGGTGGCGGCGGCGGCCTGTTCCCACAGCGGTCGGGTGACGGTCCTGGCGTCGGCGATGGCCGGTTGGCGGCCGAGGGTTTCGGCGACGATCCGGTAGGCGAGCCGGTCGACGTTCAGCACGTCGATCCGGTCCCGTACCGACGCATCGTCGGTGAGCAGGCCGAGTTGCCGGTCGAGGGCGTCGGCGAGGTTGCGGGTGAAGGTGGTCAGCAGCAACCGGTCCGGGCCGTCGGTCGTCCGGGCGGCGAGGAACACCGCCCGGTGCAGGGCGGTCACCGTCTTGCCGGTGCCGGCACTGCCGGTGACCAGCGCCGGTCCGGCGTACGACGGCCGGTGGGCGATCTCGCGTTGGGTCGGGTGCAGGAAGACCCGCCAGGCGTCGAACGGGTGGGCGAGGATGCTGGCCAGTTCGGCGGGTCCGGAGACCAGATGGAAGCGGTCCGGGGTGCGGGCGGCGGCGGCGGTCAGGTCGTCCGGGTCGACCGGCTCGGCGGGGGCGCTGGTCGGCAGGTGTGCGCTGACCTCGTCCCAGACCTGTTCCGGGGTGTATCCGGCGGCGAGGCCGGTGAGTGCGTCGTACTGGGCGGTGGGTAGCAGGTTCGCCAGGGCTTCCAGGTGCGCGTCGGTGGTGAGCAGCCGGACCAGGGGGAGGATGTCGGCGTCGACGCCGAGCCGGATCAGGTCGGCGTCGTTGACCCGGCTGAACAGCAGGCTCGGGTTGGCCTTGGCGGCCTGTTGCAGGGCTGGCTCGATGCTGTCGAGGGCCTGTTGGTTGCGGACCTCGAGGACGCCGAGGGCCTGGTTGACGGTGAACCGCCGGCTGCTGGCGTACTCGATGGCGTCGTCGTGGGGCAGGACGGTGAGCAGCAAGAATTCGTCGCCGCTGGTCGGGGCGAGTACGACGCCCCGGTAGAACTGGGTGATCCGGATGGTGCGGATGCGGGAGTCCTTGGCGTTGGCGAGTTTCTCCAGGTGGATGCCGGCGTGGGTGTGTGCCGCGAACTTGTCGATCACGGCGGAAACCGATTTCTGGACGGGTTTCTGCAGCTTGGCATAGTCGGCCAGGAAGTCCTTGGCGATTCCGAGCTTGGCCACTGTCGTAACCCCTGTCGACTGTGTAGACAAATTGCACTAACCTGCACGCCTGCGTTCGCGGAGAGCCCATGTTACGCAGTGGTCCCGGGCTCAGGAAACGACGAAAGGTGCAGAGTGGAGGCACGTACGTATGGAATGGGCCGTTCGGACACTTCGCACCAAACTATCGACGATGCTCAGCGTGCCGGATCGGCTGTCCCAACCCTGACGGAGCAGTCGGCGGCGCCCGCCGAAGGCCAACTGGTAACGGTACGAAACCGCAGGTGGGTGGCGGCGCAGGTGCATCGCGGCGAGGTCGCCAGCGCCGATCCGCACGTGTTCACCGGGCAGGCGCCGCACCTGGTGCAGCTGATCAGCGTCGAGGACGATGCCCGCGACGAGGAGTTGCGGGTGGTCTGGGAGTTGGAGCCCGGTCGGGCGGTGCACGACTCCACCGTCCTGCCCGGTCCGGGTGACGGGTTCGACGACCCGGCCCAACTGGACGCATTCCTCGACGCGGTCCGTTGGGGTGCGATTGCCTCGGCCGACCGTACGGCGTTGCAGGCCCCGTTCCGTTCCGGCGTGGAGATCGAGGATTACCAGCTCGACCCGGTGGTGCGGGCGCTGTCCATGCCGCGGACCAATCTATTGATTGCCGATGATGTCGGACTGGGTAAGACAATTGAATCCGGCCTGGTCATGCAGGAGTTGATGTTGCGGCACCGGGCCCGGACGATGGTGATCGTCTGCCCGGCCGGGCTGACCCGGCAGTGGCGCGACGAAATGCGCGACAAGTTCGGCCTCGAATTCCGCATCGTCGACAGCGCACTGCTGCGTGACCTGCGACGCAGCCGAGGCCTGTACGCGAACCCGTGGACCCACTACCCCCGGTTGATCGTCAGCGTCGACTGGCTCAAACGCGACCGCCCGCTGCGGCTGCTCCGCGAGGTGCTGCCGACCGCCCCCCGCTACCCGCGCGCCATCGACCTGCTCGTGGTCGACGAGATCCACACCTGCGCGCCGGCCGGCCGGGGCCGCTACGCCACCGACTCCCAGCGGACGAAGGCGATCCGGACCCTCGCCCCGCACTGCGAGCACCGGCTGTTCCTGTCGGCGACCCCGCACAACGGCTACCTGGAGTCGTTCACCGCGCTGCTGGAGCTGCTCGACGACCAACGCTTCGCCCGAGGGGTGAAACCGACCGACGAGCAACTGGCCCGGGTGATGGTCCGCCGGCTCAAAAATGAACTGCCACGGAGGTGGGACGGCACCCCACGGTTCCCGGTGCGCCGCCTCGACTACCTTGAAGTCGACTACCCGGCCGCCGAACGGCACGCCCACGAGCTGCTGTCGCGCTACGCCGCCAGCCGCCGCGACGCCGCCGCCGACCGGGCCGGGCAGCTCGCCGCCGACTTCGTCACCACGCTGCTCAAACGCCGGCTCTTCTCGTCACCGAAGGCGTTCGCCGAAACCGTCGACACCCACCTGGCCACGATGTCCGCCCGCACCGACGGCCACCCCGCCGACACCGCACCGGTACGCGACAAGGCCGACAAGGTGCTGCGACCGGCGATCGACCGGCTCGACGAGACCGCCGAGGACGACGAGGCGTACGGCGAGGTCGAAACCGACGCCCTGACCGCCGTACGCCGCTGGGCGCCGCCGCTGTCCACCCAGGAAAAGGCGCTGCTCACCGAGCTGCAGACCTGGGCCCGGTCGGCGCAGCACCAGCCGGACGCCAAGTTCACCGCGCTGCGCGCCTGGCTGGACCCGATCGTGCGGCCGGGCGGCGACTGGTCCGGCGAACGGGTCATCATCTTCACCGAGTACCGCGACACCCAGCGCTGGCTGCACGAACGGCTGATCACCGCCGGCTACCCGGCGGAACGGATCGCGTTGCTGTTCGGCGGCCAGGACCCGCAGGACCGCGAACAGGTCAAGAACGTGTTCACCGAGGACCCGGCCCTGGACCCGGTACGGGTGCTGCTGGCCACCGACGCCGCCAGCGAAGGCATCAACCTGCAGCGCCACTGCCACCGGCTGCTGCACTGGGAGATCCCGTGGAACCCCAACCGGCTGGAGCAGCGCAACGGCCGCATCGACCGGCACGGTCAACGGGCCGCCGAGGTGCAGGTGCTGCACTTCGTCCCGGCCGGCTGGCAGCACGCCGACTACACCGACGGGTCCCTTGAGGACGAGCTGGCGTTCCTGCGGCTGGCTGTGGAGAAGGTCGAGGCGATCCGCACCGACCTGGGCAGCGCCGGTGAGGTCATCGCCACCCAGGTCGAGCAGAAGATGACCGGCAAGCGTACGGACTGGCGGGCAACCGACGCCGAGATCGGCCAGCGGGCCAGCCGTGCCCGGCTACGGTACGAGCGGGACCTGGCCCGTGAACTGCAGCGGCTCACCGAGAAGCTGCATGCCAGCCGTACCCAGCTGAACCTGACCCCGGCCACGGTGGAGCGGGTGGTCCGCACGGCGCTGCGGCTGGCGCACCGCCGCGACCTGATCGTGGCCCCGACCCCGGCGGACGCCACCGGCACCTGGTTCCGGCTGCCGGAGCTGCCGGGCGCGTGGGCGACGGCCCGCACCGACGGTCTGCTGCATCCGGTCACCGGCCGGGAAAGGCCGGTCACGTTCGACCCGGACGCCGCGAAGGGCCGTACCGACGTGGTGCTGCTGCACCTCGGGCATCGGCTGGTCGGCATGTGCCTGCGGCTGCTGCGCGCCGAACTGTGGTCGCGGACCGGCGGCAGCACCTCCGGTGCCGGCACCGGCCCCGACGCGGGCACCGGGAAGCGGCTGCACCGGGTCACCGCCCGGATCGTCCCCGGCGACCTGCTGCGCAGCCCGGCGCTGATCGCCCACGGCCGGGTGGTGATCACCGGCACGGAAGGCACCCGACTGCACGAGGAGATCATCACCGCGGGCGGGCCGATCGTCGCCGGCAAACTGACCCGCGCCCGCCAGGAGGAGCTGGACGCGCTACTCGCCGCCGCCACCGACGAGACACCGGCGGAGCCGATGCTGGGCCAGCTCGTCGAGCTGTGGCCGACGCTGTCCGAGCCGCTCAGCCGGGCCCTCGCCGTCCGCGCCGACCAGCGCAAACGCAGCCTGTACAGCCTGCTGGAGCAGCGCTGCGCCGAGGAGGTCACCGCGATCGAGGCGGTGCTCGACGAGCTGGCGGCCAACATCCGGGCCCGCCTCGACGACACGCCGTCCTGGGAACAGCCGTCGCTGTTCGAGCTGGAACGCGAACAACTGCACGCCGACCGGGACGCCCTGCGGGCCCGGCTACGCGACATCCCGGCGCAGCGGCAGCGGGAAACCGACGCGCTGCGCCGCCGCTACGCCGACCCGGCCGCCCGCTGGTTCCCCGCCGCCGTCACCTGCCTGGTGCCCGCCTCCCTCGCCCGAGGTGCCCGCTGATGCCGTCCACCCGAAGCACCGCCACCGCAGTCACTGCCGGCCGTCGCCCGTACCGGCCGGCTCCGCAACGTGCCGACGAACAGCACGCCGAATGGCTCGGCCTGCTCGGCCCGGACGGGCCGTTCCTGACCGTGCCGGTGCTGACCGCCGCCCTGCCCGACGGCCTGGACACCGTGCCCGACGAGGTCCGCCAGCGGATCCGCCAAGGCTGGGGTGAGATCCTCGACGCCCCGCCGGACCTGCTCGCCCCGGCCTGGGTGGAGCTGATCCTGACCGAGCTGCTGCGCTACCCGGCCAGCGCCCGTGGCGACGGCACCGCGCTGCCGTCGGAGATCCTCGCCGGCGCCGACCGGCGTCGCCGTCGACCCGACTGGATCATGTACGGGCCGGAGCCCGGCGGCGGCCGGGCCGCCCGGCTGCACGTCTACCACCTGCCGGCTGACACCCCGCTGACCAGGCCGGACGGCGACCGGCCGGCACCCACCGAGCAGGCCGCACAGCTGTGCCGCGACACCCGCACCCCGGTGGCGCTGCTCACCAACGGCCAGCACTGGGCGCTGGTGCACGCCCGCCCCGGCACCGCCACCGGAGTCGCCGTCTTCGACGCCGACCTGTGGTTGGAGGAGCCGCTGCTGCTGCGGGCGTTCGCCACCCTGCTGGCGGCGACCCGGGTGCTGCCGCCGGCCGCCAACCCGGACGGCACCGCGTCGACCAGCCTCGCCGGGTTGTTCGTCCGCAGCGCCGAAGCCCTCACCCAGGTCACCACCACCCTCGGTGACCAGGTCCGCCGGGCGGTGGAGCTGTTCGTCGGCGAGCTGGCCCGGCTGGACCGCGAATCCGGCGGGGAACTGCTGCGCGACGTCGCCGACCGGGAGATCTACCGGGGCGCGTTGACGGTGCTGATGCGGCTGGTCTTCCTGCTGTACGCCGAGGAGCAGCGGCTGCTGCCGCTCGGTGACCCGCTCTACCAGGAGGCGTACGCGGCGACCACGCTGCACGCCCAGCTGAGCCTGGCGCGGGACCTGTACAGCGAGGAGGTGACCGACCGGCGGGCGGCGGCCTGGCCCCGGCTACTGGCCCTGTTCGCGGCGGTGCACGGCGGCTGCACCCACCCGGACCTGATGATCCCGGCGCACGGCGGGTCGCTGTTCGACCCGGCCCGGTTCGGCTGGCTGCACCGGGCGGCGGTCACCGACCGGGTCATCCTGGAGATCCTGGACGCGCTGCTGGTGCTGCGCCACCGGGGCAAGGCCGCCGAGCAGCTCAGCTACTCCAGCCTCGGGGTGGAGCAGATCGGCCACGTCTACGAAGGACTGCTCGACTTCTCCTGCCTGCGGGTGGATCAGCCGCACGTCGGGTTGATCGGCAAACTGGAGCCGGAGCTGCCGCTGACCGAGCTGGTCGAGCAGGCCGCGCTCGGTGAGCCGGAGTTCCGCGGCTGGCTGGTCAAACGCTGTGGGCTGACCGCCGGCCAGGTGACGAAGGCGTTGGCCCGCACGCCCCGGCCGGACGAGGTGGCGGCGCTGCACGCCGCCTGCGACAACAACGCCGACCTGGCCGAGCGGGCCCGCCCGTACTGGGGGCTGCTCCGCACCGACCTGCGCGGCCTGCCGACGATCTTCCCGGCCGGGTCGGTGCTGTTCACCCAGGTCGGCGACCGACGGGCCACCGGCACCCACTACACGCCGAAGGAGCTGGCCGAGGAGGTCGTCCGGCACACCCTGGCGCCGTTGTGTTTCGCGCCCGGCCCGGCGCAGGGCGTCGCCGAGGAAGGCGTGTGGCGGGCGAAGAGCGCGGATGAGCTGCTGCGCCTGAAGGTGCTGGACCCGGCGATGGGTTCCGGCGCGTTCCTGGTGGCTGCCTGCCGCTACCTGGCCGAGGTGGTGGTGCGAGCCTGGCAGCGCGACAAGCTGCCGGCCGAGCTGGCCGACCTGCCCGCCGACGGCCGCACCGAGGAGGATCTGCGGCTGGCGGCCCGTCGGATGGTCGCCGCCCGCTGCCTGTACGGGGTGGACCGCGACGACATGGCCGTCGAGTTGGCGAAGCTGTCGCTGTGGCTGGTCACCCTGGCCAAGGGGCGACCGTTCGGCTTCCTCGACCACGCGCTGCGCTGCGGTGACTCGCTGGTCGGCATCACCTCGCTGGACCAGCTGACCGCCTTCCACCTGGACCCGGAGCAGGGCCGTTCGTTGCACGCCCGGCTCTACGGCTCGGTCACCGACCGGCTGCACGAGCTGGTCGCCGAGATGACCGAGCTGCGGGAGCAGATCGAGGCGAGCGTGGTGCAGGACACCCGCGACGCCGCCGACAAGGCGGCGAAGCTGGGCCTGATCGAGCAGATGGGGGACGGGCTGCGGCTGGCCGCCGACGCCGTCGTGGGCGCGGCGCTGTCCACCGCCGTACGGGCACAGCGCCGCCCGTGGGATCCGGCCGACGACCCCGACGACGACCCGGAGTACAAGTACGACGACCGGCTGTCGGCGATCAGCGACCAGGTGTACGCGGTGCTGCACGACCAGGCGTCGGCGGAGCAGACCCGGCAGTTGACCGACACGATCAGCGGCTGGCTGCGCGGCAGCCGCCCCGCCCCGATCCGCCCACTGCACTGGCCGCTGGAGTTCCCGGAGGTCATCAACCGCGCCGGCTTCGACGCCGTCATCGCCAACCCACCGTTCATCGGCGGGAAGAAGGTCTCCGGGGCGATCGGCGTCGACCTGCGCGAGTATCTGAAGCAGCGGATTGCCCGCGACAAGCCCGGTAACGCCGACCTGTGCTCGTACTTCCTGCTGCGCAAACTGGCGGTGACCGGGAAGGGTCGGGTCGGGCTGATCGCCACGAACACGATCGCCCAGGGTGACACCCGTGAGGTCGGCCTGGACCAGGCGATCGACATGGGCTGGACGATCTACCGGGCGAACAAGTCGCAGCCGTGGCCGGGCACCGCCTCGTTGGAGGTGTCACTGCTCTGGGTGGGGCACGCCGGCAGCGGCGAGGAGCGCATCCTCGACGGCCGCAAGGTGCGGGGCATCACTCCGTCGCTCGACGCCGAGTCCCGAGTGACCGGCAACCCATACCGCCTCACCGCCAACGCCGGCCAGTCGTTCATCGGCTCGTATGTCCTCGGTACCGGTTTCATCCTTGAGCCGGAGCAGGCGCAGGCGCTGATCACCAAGGACCCGCGCAACAAGGACGTCCTCTTCCCCTACCTCAATGGTGAAGACCTGAACACCAGTCCGGACTGCTCAGCCACCCGCTGGGTCATCAACTTCCACGACTGGTCGATCGAACGCGCCCAGCGGTACCCAGACTGCTTTGCCATTGTCGAACGTAAAGTTAAGGCGCAGCGTCAAGCCACGAACCAGCGTGACTATCGTGAACTCTGGTGGAGATATGCGCGCCTTGGTCTGGCACGGAACAGGGCCATCAAAGGACTCGACCGCGTCCTCGCCATCGCACTCGTCAGTAAGACCGGGCTGCCGATTACGGTGCCGACCGGACAAGTCTTCTCGCATATGCTTGGTGTATTCGCAACCAATCGCTTCGAGCATCTGACGCTGCTGTCGAGCATAGTCCATTTTGCCTGGTGGACTGGTAAAGGTGGGTCCACCCTCGAAACTCGACTTCGCTATACGCCTTCCGATGGGTTCGAGACCTTCCCGCAGCCAGTGTTGACGGGCCGCATGGACCGGGTTGGTGAGGAGTTGGACTCGTACCGGCGGTCGGTGATGTTGGGGCGGGGGTTGGGGCTGACGAAGCTCTATAACCTGGTCCACGACGAGGGCGTGGCCAGCGCGGACATCCGGCGGTTGCGGGAGATCCACGTCGAGATCGACAAGGCGGTTGCCGAGGCGTACGGCTGGTCCGACCTGCAGCTCAACCACGGCTTCCACGAGACCCGGCAGGGCACTCGCTACACGATCAACCCGGCGGTGCAGGTCGAGATCCTTGATCGCCTGCTGGAGCTCAACCACAAGCGTTACGACGAAGAGAACCGCGAGGGCCTGCACAGTGGCGCACGCCGCACACCACGCAAGTCGACCAAGTCTGCCCCGCGCCCCCGAAAACCTCAGGAACCGGAGGCGCTGCTCCCTGCCTTCGACGACGCCTTGTTTCCCCGCCCCGACGCCCTCTTCTAGAGGATCCTGAGCCGCCGCTAGCCGACCTCGGGAGCCAGCGGGACGGCGGCGGATGGTCCGCCGGTGGCAATGAACTCGGCCAGCCACTGGCGGACCTCGCTCAGCGGAATCTCAGCGCTGGCGGGGACGACGTGTTCGTTTCCCATGTAGTCGTAGACGGCATCGCCGCTGCGGCTAGGGTCCCCGATCGAATAGAAGCCACCGTTGTGGTCAGTGTATGAGATGAATCCTCGGCCGCGACCGATCCCTGCTTCGATTATGGGGAGACCATCTGCGCCTAGCAGGTTTGCCTGAACGACTGAGGGGATCTGGCGATCCGTCGTGGCGGTCAGGATGTGCTCGATCAAATTGTCGAGGCCGGTCAGGTCGTCGACGATGATTGCCGGGTCGCCGGTGCCGAAGTCGTTCTCGGGGACCTGGTCGAACCAGACTTCTAGCGCCACCACGGGCGGGCACCCCCTGTGTAGGTCTTGCGGAAGTTTGGACCGTGCACGGTGATGGAGCTGCCTTCCGGGAGTAGGATCGGAAGCATTCCATCGCAGCCGAGCCGGCCTCTGCAAGGCACGTTGTTGAGGACGATATCGAGGTGGCGGATGCCGCGATCTCGCATCTGCATGGCAACCTTCATCTCGATGTCTCCGGTGCGCTGCGGAAGTCTGGGGATGCCCTCGTCGCGTAGGTGCCTGTCCACCCGATCCTGGTCGTCATCCTTGCCGCTGATGGCGTGCCGGACAACCCCTGTGTCCGGGTCGATCCATCGCCCATGTGTCTTTTGCCCGGTCCCTGGTTCGACCGCACCCGGGAGGTCGCTCCTTAACCGCTCGACTTGATCGGGAAGCAGACGTCCGCCGGCTGCTATGGACGAGGTGGCGTCGTAGGGGCCAGACCTGTCCGAAGGGGCTGCTGTCGGCTCGCCGATGATTCTACGGGTGTAGTCGAGCAGGTCTCGACCTGCGGCTGAGGTGAGTTCGGCAGCCTCTTGCAGGCGTTGGACAGCCGCTGCGGCGGCAGCGACGGCCTGGCTGGCGGCTGGATGGCTCGCCCCGCGGGTCAGTTCGCTGAGTTGCCCTTGCTGCTGGTGGATGGCTGTTCCGGCAGCTGCGAGAGCCTTGACGATGCGGGCAAGCCCTGACCGGGTTGCGTCTAGCGATCGAGCGATATCTCCTGCCGACGTGATGCCAACCTCCATTCGGAGCGGTCGAAGCTCCAGTAAACATGAAACCGGAACACATTTGGGGCGCTGCCTGATATCGTTCGATCCGGATACCTCGATGGTACGGTATCGTGTGCTTGTTTTGAGGCATAGAGGGACCCTGATGGCTTATTCGGCCGTGTACCCGTCTCCTTTGGCGGGTCAGTAGGGTCGTTTGGTCATGTCGATGCAACCGAGGCCGTGGCCAGACGTTCCGGAGCAGACCGCGCGGATGGCGCGGGCGGCGTTCCGGAACGGGAACCTCGCGACGCGGATCCGTGACGAACTCGGCCAGGTGTACGACGACGCCCGGTTCTCGGCGGCGTTCGGGGTCCGGGGACGGCCGGGGATCTCCCCGGCACAGTTGATGACCGCCAGTGCGTTGCAGTTCTCGGAGAACCTGACCGACTGTCAGGCCGCCGACGCGGTCCGGGACCGGGTCATGGCCTGGCATGTTGAAGATCGGCGCGGATCACGGAGAAGGCCGGACCGCACATGCAGTGAGACATCTCCGCCAGCGTTGCGATGATCATCGTTGTAAGGCGGTGCGGCTGCTGTATCTGTTCATGATCCGGGTGTTCGGTGGGCTGGGACTACTGGCCCGCACGGCGACACCGCATTGCTGGCCGAGGTGCTCGCACTGCGGCACGAGGTCGCCATCCTGCGCCGGCAGATTCGGGGCCGCCCGTGTCTGTCGTGGCCGGACCGGGCGATCCTGGCCGGACTGGCACAACTCCTACCCCGGCCGATTCGCCTCCATCGGTTGGTGACTCCGGCGACGCTGCTGGACTGGCACCGCCGGCTCGTTCGCCGGCGCTGGACACAGCCTCGCAGGAAGGGCCGGCCACCGGTCGGCGACGAGTTCCGCGAACTGGTGATGGAGATGGCACGCGACAATCCGCGTTGGGGCTTCCGGCGGATCCAGGGCGAACTCGCACGGCTGGGTCACCAGATCGCGTTCGCCACCGTCCGGCGGATCCTGCCCCGCCACCGGGTCGACCCTGCGCCACGAGCCAGCGACACCAGTTGGCGAGCCTTCCTCCGCAACCAGGCCAAGAGCCTGCTGGCCATCGGCTTCTTCCACGTCGACACGATCGGGCTGCGACGCCTGTACCTCCTGGTGATCATGGAGGTCGCCACCCGCCGGGCCCACCTACTCGGCGTCACCGCCCACCCCACCCAGCAGTGGACCGCCCCGGCCGCCCGCAACGTCGTCGCTCACCACCGCGAACGGACCGACCGGTTCCGGTTCCTGATCCGTGACCGCGACTCCAAGTACACGGCCGCGTTCGACGAGGTCTTCACCAGCGAAGGCATCCGGGTGATCAAGACGCGCCGCGGACGCCCCGCGCGAACTGTTTCATCGAGCGCTTCGGCCGCAGCCTCCGACAGGAGTGCCTCGACCACGTTCTGATCTACAACGAACGCCACGCGGGAGCCGTGGTCGGCGAGTACCTCGAACACTTCAATGATCACAGACCGCATCAGGGCCGCCAGCAGCTGCCGCCCAACGGACTTCTGCTGACATCCGTTAGTCGCGGTAGGGACCGCCCTCACGGACGGCCCCCCGCACAGATCCCCGCATGCGGAACTACCGCACGGGGCTCCTGCCTCAGGTCCTGGCAGCGAAGCGCACTGCCGGGAACGGATGCATCACGCGGACCTTCGGTATCCATCGAGTCGCGATACGGCCCATCCGCACCCAGGTCAGCCGCGTGCGCTGGCTACGCCGCCGCAACGCCGCATACCACTGCCGGGTCACCTGGTACCGGAAGGTCGATACCGCATCGATGTTGCCGGGCACGGCGTAGTAGGCCGCGTGGCCTCGCACCACACTGGCCACCCACCGCCCCTGCTCCGGGATGGACTGATGCCGGCGGCGCTTGATCTGGTCGTTGACCTCTCGAAGCTTCGCCCGCGCCCGTTTCGAGACCGTGATACGACGCAGCCAGAACCGCCCTGACCTGGACTTCGCACAAATGTGCGTGAAGCCCAGGAAGTCGAACGTCTCCGGCTTACCCAGCCCCCGCTTGCGTCGACGCTCGGCGGCGTGCCGCCCGAACTCGACCAGCCGGGTCTTGTCCGGATGCAGTTCCAGCCCGAACCGCGCGAACCGCTCGCGCAGCTCGTCCCGGAACCGCCGCGCATCCCGCTCGTGCTCGAACCCGACGATGAAGTCGTCCGCCCACCGCACAATGATCACATCACCCTGCGCGTGGCGGCGTCTCCACCAGTCGGCCCACACGTCGAGGACGTGATGCAGGTACACGTTGGCGAGCAGTGGCGAAGCCGATGCCCCCTGCGGCGATCCCTGCTCCGTCGCCGACCATTCCCCGTCCTCGACAACCCCTGCAGCCAGCCACTTGTCAACCAGCCGCAGGACCCGCCTATCCGCGATCCGGTGCTCCAGGAACCCCCGCAGCCAGGACCGATCAAGCTGGCCGAAGAAGTCGCGGATATCCGCATCGAGCACCCAGTTCACCCGCTTCCGTTCGATCCCCACCGCGAGCGCGTCCAACGCATCACGCGGACCACGTCCCGGCCGGAACCCATACGAGAAGCCCCGGAAGTCCACCTCGTAGACAGCGTTCAGCACCTCGACGACGGCCCGCTGGACAATCTTGTCCTCCAGCGAGGCAATCCCAAGCGGCCGAAGCCGCCCGTCCGCCTTCGGAATGTAGACCCGCCTACTCGGCTTGGCCCGGTAATGCCCCGACTGCACCCGCCCATGCAGGTCCAGGAGGTTGGCCTCCAGATCCTGCCCATAGTCGGCCCACGTCACCCCGTCCACCCCCGGCGCGGCCCCCGGACGGATCGCCCAGTAGGCCCTCCGGAGTCGACCGAGGCTGACGTGGTGCAGCAGCGCGGTGAACCGCGCATCCTTATCCCGCCGTGCTACCTCACGCACACGACCCAGCGCACTGGACGCATCGGTTCCGGCACTGAGTCCGGGACGCGTTTTGCCGGCCGTGTTCCCCTTGGCTCGTCCCCTTTCCTCCCCCACCTCCGCAGCCACCTCCGTGGCCTTGTTCGGCAGGATCGCAGGTACTACGGGACGATCCGACTGCCCATGCCCGTTCATCTCAGGCGTACCGCCTCAGCGTTCCCTGAACGGCCCGTCCAGTGATCAACTGGATGGGCGGACACGGGCCCTCCCGGTTCTCGCACATGGAGGTTCCATACATGCCCTGGTTCTCTGACCCCGCGGGGCCCACCGAGGGCTCGCGAAAACGCCCCCAGCAGTGTTGCCTTCCACCTCTGTGACAGCGTCGGCACCCCGATCCCGAAATTTCGAGGCTCAATAGCCTGGCCTGCACGTACCCCTGTCAACGCTTCACCAACGCCCTCACAGACGTCAGCGCATGACTCGGGGCCGCCGTGGGTCGCTACCCCTTCGGCGTAGAGCTCTTCCATCTCCTCCTCCATGCCGGTTTATCCCGGCGCACCACAGAAATCCGGACAGGCTCCCTCCACCAGAGCGTCGTGTCTGCGACGTAGCCGCCCGTGTGCCAGCGAGGCGAGGACCTGAGGGTCACGTTCACCGGCGATCAACGCCTCGACCATGTCCCGCGTCGAGAGCGTCTTCAACGTCGACGCCACCGACGACACCTTGATCAGGGCGTCCTCGAGGAGTTTCTCCAGCCTCGACCAGTAGCGGGTCCGGTCCCGGACCAGGTCCACCCGCATCCGGGTGTAGTCCCGCAACGCCCGGATCGCCGCCGGCGGCACGAACGACGGCCGCAACAGGCCCTTCTCCGTCAGCTTGGCCAGCCACACCGCGTCGAGTTTGTCGGTCTTCGGCCGTCCGGGCACGTTACGGACGTCCCGGGCGTTGACCAGCTGCACGTCCAGACCCGCCGCCTCGAACAGGTAGAACCAGATCCGCCAGTAGTCCGACGTGCTCTCCACGGTGACCTTCTCCACCCCCGCCGCGACCAGTTCGGCGGCGAGGTCACCCACCGCGTTCGTGGTCGCCGCGACCTTCCACACCCGGCTCACCCGCCGCCCGCTCCCGGACGGCAGCCGGGTACACACCATCCCGGACTCCTTCGCCACATCGACGGCACACACCCGCCGCCAGACCTGTTCACTGTCGGCGTCCGGGATCTCCTCGACCGGCCTGCCACCCATCCCCTTGTTCCCTTTCGTGCAACCATGATCGACCAGTGGGTAGGCCGCCCGGGGGCCTCGGTCGGGAACCGAAAATCTGACCGGCGTGCTCGAAGCGACAATGCGTGACCCGTGAGGTCCGTGGCCCCGGCGCCAGACTTGCACACAGCCTCATGAGACCAAGATCGTTCGGCGTCGGCGGGCGACCTACCCACCATTTTCACGCCTGCGCGGCGTCCTCCCCAAGGGGACCGGGTGAGTTGCACGTCCCCGTGCCACCGATCTGGTCGCACAACACGGCGATCACGCGACCACTGTCGGCCATACCCATGACGATAGGCAGCAGGTCCCCGATCATCCGCTCGTGACGCAGACCCGACGGGGCATACAACGCCTCGGTCGCCTCACACGACGGTGGTTGCCTCGCTAGCCTGGGCAAGCACCCCGGCCGGCTCGACAACGTCGATCCCCAGGTGGACGAGGAGCGGGTCTGCCCAGGTCGTCGGCACCTGCTCGCCGCTGACCTCGGCCACCTGCCGCATCAGCAGGGTTCCGGTGCGGACGATGTGTCCACCCATCCGAGCGGCCGCCGCTGCCGGGTCCCCGGCGGCAAGCGCGTCGAGGATCGGCGCGTGCTCGCGTTCGATCTCCGCCAGGTCCCGGGAGCGGTGCACGGTTGACGCGCCCCGCGCCTGAGTGGCGTCCCGCAGTGCGGCGACGCCGGCCGAGAGCCGCCGGTTGCCCAGCACTGAACTGATCGCGTCGTGCAGCGCCCGGTCATGCTTCATGAACCGGGCTTCGTCGTTGCCCCGCGCCGCCTCGTGCATCGCCGCGAGCTGCTCCCGGAGGGCTGCCTGGAGTTCCTCGCCGCCGTACACCGCCGCGTACGACGCCGCCGGAACCTCCATGATCAGACGGAGTTCGAAGACCTCCCGGATGTCGTCGACCGTGACGCCACGGATCCGGATGCCCCGGTTGCGCTCGACCCGGACCATGCCCGTGTCGGCCAGCCGCAGGACCGCTTCGCGGACCGGGGTACGGGAGACTCCGTAGGCGTCGGCGAGCTTGTAGACGGAGTGCAGCGATCCCGCCTTCAGTTCACCAGAGATGATCGACTCCCGCAGCATCGCGTGTACGCGATCCGTGGTGTTGACCCGATCAGCCATCACGTTCCCCCCCCGGGATGAGGAGATCCCAGCGTCATCGTCTCTCCACTCGGCGTACCATCCTGGTGGGAGAATCCCCACGAGAAAGATACCGACCCGGCCTCCGCGGCATTGCATCGGCTAAGCCCCGCCCGGGCCGATTTCGGCCTCGTTGACCGCGCCCGCCGCGCCCGCACCCCCCAGAACGTCGACGATTCGGCGGACCGCCAGGTCTCCCTGTCGTCGGGTGGCGTCCCGGGTCCGCCCGGCCCGGTGTGGCGACAGGACCACGTTCGGCAACGCGAAGAGAGGATCGTCATCCGGCGGCGGTTCCGCGGCAAAGACGTCGATACCGGCGCCGGCCAGACGCCCCGACGCGAGTGCCTCGTGGAGCGCCACCTCGTCAACCACACCACCGCGCGAGACGTCGACCAGCACCGATCCCTCCCGCATGACGGCGAACTGCGCCGGGCCGAGCAGGTTGCGGGTGCCCGCCGACCGCGGCACGTGCAGGGAGACCACGTCACTGCGGCTCAGCAGGTCGGGCAGGCCGAGGGCCGCCTCGGCGCCCCGCTCGGTGATCCAGCTCGCCGGCCGGGTCGGGTGGTAGGCGAGCACCTCCATACCGAAACCGTGCCGGGCCGTACGGGCGACCTCGACTCCGATGTGGCCCAGGCCGACGATCCCCCACCGCTTCCCAGAGAGTTCGCCACCGGGATCCTGTTCCCGGTCGGCGAACCGTCCCTCGCGTACGGCCCGGTCCCACCGCGGGATCTGCCGTAGCACCGCCAGCGCCAGGGCGAAGGTCAGCTCGGTCACTGATCGGGCGTTGGATCCGGCGGTGTTGAAGACCGGCACCCGAGCGGCACTGGCCGCCGCAACGTCCACATTATCCAATCCTACGCCGACCCGGCAGATAACCCGGAGCCGTCGGGCCCGGCGCAGCAGCGCCGCGTCCAGCTTCTCGGTCCGGATGAGCAACCCATCCACGCCCTC
Source organism: Micromonospora sp. LOL_014 (assembly GCF_048060245.1). Taxonomy (NCBI): domain Bacteria; kingdom Bacillati; phylum Actinomycetota; class Actinomycetes; order Micromonosporales; family Micromonosporaceae; genus Micromonospora; species Micromonospora sp. LOL_014. The sequence continues at coordinate 20,398 of NZ_JBHMIP010000034.1, read as the reverse complement.
GATCACGTCGGCGAGCCGCTCGGCCGCCGATCCGAAGCCGAACCGGAGATCGGCCCGGCCGGCTAGCCAGGTCAGGGCCGTCTCGTCGATCGGCTGGGTGACGAAGACGGCTGGCCGGCCGGCGGGCGAAGGCGGCCGCGGAGTCGGCTGCTGCGTCATCGGGACAGACCGAGGTCGTCGAGCAGGCCGAATAGGCCCTGCCAGGTGGCGTCGTCGATCTCGATGCCCGACTCGCGGCGCCGCGCAGCGGTCCGGAGCTCCAACTCGCCCGGGTAGAGCACCTCGTCGAATCCCTCGGCGACCGGCGTCTGCTTGAGGTAGTCGATGAAGTCGGCGACGGAGCGCTGGAAGTCCGCCAGGTCCCGCAGGCGGGCGACGTCGAAGACGGCGATGAAGATCCCGTCGTTGTGCCGGCCCTTCGGGTCGATGCCGAACCCGAGTCCGGTCAGCAGACCGCAGAACATCTCCACTACGAAGGAGAGGCCGTAGCCCTTGTGCGCCTGGTCTCCGCCGAGCGGAAGCACGGTGCCGCCGTCGTAGTAGTCGTTCGGATCGGTGGTCGGCTTGCCGTCCTTGTCGAGGATCCAGCCGGTCGGGATCTGGTCACCCCGGCTGCGGGCCACGTGCAACTTGCCGATCGCGACCGCCGACGTCGCCATGTCCAGCAGAACCGGACCGTCGCCATCGCTGTTAGGCGCGGCGAAGCAGATCGGGTTGGTACCGAGCCGAGAGGTCCGTCCGCCAAAGGGCGCCACCGACTTCGGCCCGAGACCGGAGTCGGCCATCATCATGGCGATCATGCCCTCCTCGGCCGCCATCGTGGCGTAGCCGCCGAGCCGGCCGACGTGGCTCTGATGGTGAACGGTCGCCATCGCGACGCCGCTCTCGCGGGCCTTGCCGATCGTCTCCCGCATCGCCCGCTCGGTGACCACGAACCCGAAACCCCAGTTGCCGTTGATCACGGCCGACGTCGGGATCTCCCGCTCGATCTCGTACCTCGCGCCAGGAACGATGTGTCCCTTGTCGATCGCCGCCGCGTACGCCATGGTCCGGATGACCCCGTGCGAGTCGTGGCCGACCAGGTTCGCCTCCACCTGGTGCCGGGCGACCGTCGCCGCCTCCTGCGGCGTTGCCCCCTTGGCCTGGTAGATCTTCTCAAGGACGTCGCGTAGTTCCTGCTCGCTAAAGGTTGGCATTGTCGTCTCCTTCTCGGACTGGCTGCGCAATCGGGCGGTCCGGGTGGCCACCCCGGGCGGCGGTCACGGCCGAGGGGAGGCGACGACGTGGTGGCGCAGCACGCCGACCCCACCGACCTCGATCTCTACCTCATCGCCGGGCACCAGCGCACCGGTGCCACCAGGCGAACCGGTCAGCAGGACGTCCCCGGGCAAAAGGGTCGTGAACTGCGAGATGTAGCTGACCAAGAACCGGACGCCGAACGTCATCTGGGTCGTCGACCCCTCCTGACGCAGGTCCCCGTTGACCCGGCACCGCACGTCGACACCGGTGTCGATGTCAATGTCGGTCCCGATCCAGGGGCCGATCGGGCAGAACGTGTCGAAACCCTTACCCCGGGTCGGGTGCGGGTCGGCGCGCTGCAGGTCCCGGGCGCTTACGTCGTTGGCGCAGGTATAGCCGAGGACATGATCAAGGGCGTCGGCCTCCGACACGAAACGGGCGGCCCGGCCGATCACGACGGCCAACTCCGCCTCGTGCTCGACGTGGGTGCTCATCGTCCGGGGCGGCAGTACCACCGCGTCGCCGGGACCGACCAGGGTGGTCGGCGGCTTCATGAAGATCGACGGCACACCTTCATTGGTGAACCCCATCTCGGCCCGGTGCGCCTCGTAGTTCTTGCCGAGGCAGAGCAGCTTTGACGGGGTGACCGGGGCGAGCAGTTGCGCCGCCGCGACCGCGACGACCTCACCGGTTTCCCGGTACTCCCGGTACGGGTCGGTGTCGATGTAGTGCAGGTTGTCGTCGCGGACGATGCCCCAGGCCGGACCGTCGGCACCACGTACGCGGGCGAATCTCATGCCTCTTCCTCTCGTGTCGCCGTCGCCGCCGCTCGTACGGCGCCGAGCCGGGTGTCCGGGGTCGACTGGTCGGCATCGGTGACCAACTCGATCAGAGCTGCCCGCCCGGCCTCGCGCGCCCTGCGCAGCGCGGCGGGGAAGTCCTCGGTCCGCCGCACCTGCTCGGCGTGCGCGCCGAACGACTCGGCGAAGGCCACGAAGTCCGGGTTTCGGAGTTCGGTGCCGATCACCCGGCCGGGGTAACGCTTCTCCTGATGCAACCTGATCGTGCCGAACTGGTTGTTGTTGGCAACTATGACGATGACCCGCAGGTCGTACTGCATGGCCGTGGCCAGCTCCTGGCCGGTCATCATCAGGCAGCCGTCACCGGCGAAGGCGACCACGGTCCGGTCCGGAAAGACGATCTTCGCGGCGAGGGCGGCGGGCAGGCCGTACCCCATGGCACCGCTGGTCGGACCGAGCTGGGTCGGATGCTCGGTGAACTCGTAGAAACGGTGACACCAGGCTGTGTAGTTGCCGGCGCCGTTGGTGATGACGGTGTCCCCCGGCACAGTCCGGCTCAGGTGCGCGACCACCTGCGCCAGATCGACGGCGAGCGCCGACGGGCCGGGGGTCGAGCGCTCCAGGTGGGCGGCGCGGGCCTCCTCGCGCCAGGCCGCCCACGGTGGCGACCATGTCGTACGCGGTGGTCGCAGCGCGGCGAGCCGCGCGCTGAACTCACGCGGACCGGAGTTGATCGCCAGGTCCGGCTGGTAGACCCGCCCCAGCTCCTCCGGGCTGGCGTGCACGTGGATCAGCCGCTGCCGCGACCGTGGCGCCTCGACCAGCGAGTAACCCGCTGTCGTCATGTCGCCGAGCCGCGCGCCGACCACGACCAACAGGTCCGCCTCACTGATCCGGCGGCCGAGTTCCTGGCCGGCACCGGGGCCGAGGCTGCCGACGTAGCACTCCGAGCGGTGGTCGACGAGATCCTGTCGGCGAAACGAGGTCGCCGCCGGAATGTCCCACTCCCGCGCGAACCGGGTTACCTGGCCGGCCGCCGCCTCGTTCCAGCCGCCGCCGCCGACCACCAGCAGCGGGCGGCGCGCCGCGACGAGGGCATCGGTCAGGCTGGCCAGGTCCGAGCTGGCCGGGTTCGCCTGGACCCGCTGGTAGCGGCGCGCGTCCGGCACCCGGACCAGCGCCGAGAGGACGTTCTCCGGCAGCGCCACGACGACCGGGCCGGGCCGGCCCGAGGTCGCAGTCACGAAGGCCCGGTGCACGATCTCGGGCAGCCGACCGGGATCGTCGACCTGGGTGGCCCACTTCGCCAGGCCGGAGAAGACCTGCCGGTAGTCAAGCTCCTGGAACGCCTCCCGACCGATGTGCCCCAAGCTGACCTGGCCGACGAAGAGGATCATCGGTGTGGAGTCCTGCTGCGCGGTGTGCACCGCGATGCTGGCGTTGGTGGCTCCCGGCCCCCGGGTCACGAAGCAGATGCCCGGCTCGCCGGTGAGCTTGCCGTACGCCTCCGCCATTGTCGCCGCACCACCCTCGTGGCGGCCGACGTAGAGCGAGATGGCGTCACCGGCGTCGTAGATCGCGTTGGTGGCGGCGAGGTAGCTCTCGCCGGGTACGCAGAAGACGGTGTCGACACCGTGGAGCAGCAACTGATCGACGAGCACCTGCCCACCGGTCCGCTCCCCTGAGGCGACGGCCCCGGAGTTCTCCTCGGCGATGTTCATGTGCGTTCGTTCCTTCCCGTTGAGCGGTCCGGTCACGAGTCCGTCGAGCGATCCGGTCACGGCCCCGTGCGGGTGTGATCCGGTCACGCCTCGACCCTGCTGTGCTGGCGAGCCCGGACGGTACGTACGGCCCGCTGGGTGAGCGGCAGCGTGGCGACGGCGAGGGCGAGCAGCATGATGACCCGGGAGGTCGGGGACCCGACGAAGATCGTCCAGTCACCCCGGGATGCGGTGAGTCCTCTGCCCCACTGCTCCTCCATCAACGGACCGAGCACCAATCCCAGGACGGCCGGTGCCAGCGGGAAGTCGCAGATCCGCAATACCAGCCCGACCATGGCGAATATGATCATCAATTTGAGATCGGTGGCGTTGCGGGCGAGGCTGAAGACGCCGACGGTGGAGACGACCAGGATCATCGGGTAGAGCAGTGCGGTCGGCACGCTCAGCAGCCGGACCCAGAGTCCGATCAGTGGGATGTTGAGGACGATCAGCATCAGGTTGCCGACGAGCATGCTGGCGATGACGGCCCAGACGAAGTCGGGGTTGTCGCGCAGCAGCAGCGGTCCGGTCTTGACCCCGAAGCCCTGCAACGCGCCGAGCATCACCGCCGTCGCCGCTGACCCCGGGATACCGAGCGCGAGCAACGGAACCAGGGAGCCGCCGGCCGCCGCGTTGTTCGCCGCCTCCGGACCGGCGAGCCCCTCGATCATTCCCTTGCCCCGGCCGAACATCTCCGGGGTCTTGCTGATGTTGCGCTCCACGCCGTACGACAGGTAAGAGGCGACCGTGGCGCCAGCACCGGGAAGCGAACCGACGGCGAAGCCGAGCGTGGCTCCCCGCAGCCACGGTCCGACGCAGCGGCGCCACTCCTGCGCCGTCATCAACAACTTGCCGACAAGCGCCCGGCCCCGGGATTTACCGGAGCGGCGGACCGCGCCGAGGACGAAGAGCACCTCGACGACGGCGAAGATCCCGATCGTGACGAGTTCGAAGTCGATGCCGTTGTAGATGGCGAGGACCCCATACGTGAACCGGTTGGTCCCGCTGACCGCGTGGATGCCGATCGTGCCGATCGCCAGGCCGAGCAGCGCGGAGAAGGCGGCCTTGAGCGGCCGGCCACCGAGCATGCTCGTCGTGGCCAGGGCGAGTACGGCAAACGCGAAGTACTCCGCTGGCCCGAAGGTGAGCGCCACCCGGGCCAGCGGTTCGGCAACCAGCGCCAAACCGAAGGTGGCGAGGATGCCGGCGACGAACGACCCCATGGCGGCGGCGAGCAACGCCGCCCCGGCCCGACCAGAGAGCGTCATCCGATAGCCGTCGAGGACCGTGACCACGGAGGAGGACTCCCCCGGGGTACTGAGCAGGATCGAAGTCGTCGCGCCGCCGTACATGGCGCCGTAGAAGATTCCGGCGAACATGATGATTGCACCGGTTGGATCGCCGAGGGCGAAGACGACGGGCAGCAGCAGGGCCATCGTGACCGACGGGCCGAGGCCCGGCAGCACGCCGACAGCCATCCCGATGGCGGCGCCGATCAGCGCGTAGAGCAGGTACTCCGGCTGCAGGACCGTGCCGAAGGCGGCGAAGAGGTTCCCGAAGGCGTCCATGATCAGATCAATCCGGTGAGGATGCCGGCGGGCAGCTGGACCCCGAGCAGCTCGGTGAAGATCAGGTGCACCGCGCCAGCGAAGAACACCGCGACGATGACGTTACGCGGCCACTTCTTCGGGGTCAGGTAGGTGGAAAGGCCGGCGAGGAAGAGCGCCGTCGAGACGAGGAAACCGAGCGTCGAGAAGAGCATGATGTAGGCGACCAGGGCTGCGACGGTGGCCCAGGCGTCCCGCCAGGAGGTGATCCGGTCCGTTTCGTCGTCCACGTCGTCGGCCACCTCCGTTCCGGCGGCGCGGGCCCGGCGGTCTCGATGAATCTTCAGGAGTTCGGTTCCTGCGATGGCCACCGTCACGATCACCATCAGTACGCCGAGCAGCGTTGGAAATCCCCGTGGCGAGACGATCAGGGTCCGGGCCGGCAGGGTGATCGTCATCGCCTGCCAGAGGTAGATCACCGAGAACGCAGGCAGGACACCAATCAGGCAGGCCCGCCGGATGATCGCCGCCACCGGCCCCAACGGCGGCAGCTTCTCGCCCGACGAGGTGTCCTTCAGCTGGTCGGCCGGGGCCGGGTCAGCCGGGGCCGGGTCAGCCGGGGCCGGGTCAGCCGACGGACCGGTCACCGGCGCCAGATTCCGCCCCGGCACCGAGACCTGCGTCGGCGTCGTTCCGCCATCAGCGGCCTTAAGTTCGGGTTCTCCCCGCATCAGCTTTCCTCTGAGGTCTGTGGCTGGCTGGCCGTACGCACCACGTCGAGCAGACTGCCCGCGAGAACCATGGCGACCTGCTCGCCGTCGAGTCGATGCGTGGTCAGGAACGTGGTGGCGCGGGTGAGATTCTGGACCGTGATCGGTCCGCCCTCGGCGAGTGCCCGCCGGGGTTGGTCGAGGGCGAGCAGGTCACCCTCGGTGATGCCGTCGTGGTCACCGGCATCAACGAACTCGAGGGCGAGCACCCCGAAGTTCGCCAGGTTCCGCCAGTAGATCCGCGAGTAGCTCTTGGCGATCGTGACTCGTAGGCCGAGGTAGCGTGGCGCGAGGACGGCGTGCTCCCGCGAGGAGCCCTGCCCGAAGTTCTCCCCGGCGACGACGAGGTGCCCGCCGGCGGCGGCCCTGGCCCGGCCGACGTAACCGGGGTCGATCCGCTGGTAGGTGAATTCGGCGGTGGCCGGGATGTCGGAACGCAGCGGCAGCACCCGCTGACCGCCGGGGAGGATCTCGTCGGTGGAGACATCGTCGCCGAGTTTGAGCAGTACCAGCCCTTCAAAGGACTCCGGCAGGCCGGTGAAGACGGGCAGGGACTTGATGTTCGGCCCCTTCGTCAGCGATTCCCGTACCCCGCCGGGCGGCGGCGGCCGCAGGAGAACCTGGTCGTTGACGACGTAGCGCCCGGCGGGTGGTTCGACGTACCGGGGACAGTCGATACCGAGCAGATCGGGCAGTTCCCTCGGGTCGGTGATCCGCCCGATCAACGCCGAGGCGGTCGCCGTCTCCGGTGAAACCAGGTGGACCAGGTCGTCGCGGGTGCCGGAACGTCCCGCGAAGTTGCGGGGGGTGGTCCGCAGCGAGGGCAACCCGGAGGCCGGCGCCTGACCCATCCCGACGCAACCGTTGCAGCCGGCCTGGTGCAGCCGGGCGCCAGCCTGCAACAGCGGCGCCAGCAGACCCTCGCCGACGAGGGTCTGCAACGTCTGCCGGCTGGCCGGGTTGATGTCGAAGCTCACCCCGGCGGCGACCTGCCGGTCGCGGACCAGCAGCGCCGGCACGGCCAGGTCACGCAGCCCGGGATTCGCCGACGAGCCGAGGTACGCCTGCCCGATCGGCGCCCCGGCGACCTGGGCCACCGCGACCACGTTGCCGGGACTGGGCGGGAGGGCGATCAGCGGTTCGAGCTGGTCGAGCGCGATCCGCTCGTACGCGTCGTAGCCGGCGTCCGGATCGGCGCGCAGTTCGGTGTGGTCGGCCCCGCGTCCCTCCTGCTCCAGGAACCGGCGGACCTCCTCATCGGCGGGGAACACGCTGGTGACCGCGCCGAGCTCGGTGCCCATGTTCGCGATGACGTGCCGGTCCATGGCGGTGAGGGCGGTCAGGCCGGGGCCGTGATATTCGATCACCCGGCCTGCTGCGCCTGCCACACCGTGCCGGCGCAGCAGCTCCAGGATCACGTCCTTGGCGGAGACCCATTCCGGCAGCGCTCCGGTCAGCTCGACGCCCCAGACCTCGGGCATCCGCAGCGGCAAGGGTCGACCGGCGATCGCCAGCGCGACCTCGAGGCCGCCGACCCCGATCGCGAGCATGCCGAGGCTTCCCGCGGCGGGCGTGTGTGAGTCGGCGCCGACCAGGGTCCGGCCGGGTACGCCGAAGCGCTGCATGTGGACGGCGTGGCTGATCCCGTTCCCGGCCGGGGAGTACCAGAGACCGAAGTGCCGACAGGCGGACCGGAGAAACCGGTGGTCGTCGGCGCTGCGCTCGTCAATCTGCAGCAGATTGTGGTCGACGTAGACGGCTGAGAGCTCGGTTCGCGGGGCGACCAGCCCCATCGCCTCCAGCTCCAACATGACGGTGACCCCGGTCGTGTCGGGGCAGAGGGTCTGGTCGATGCGGAGCGTGATCAGGCTGCCCGGAATGGGCTCACCCGTCACGAGGTGGCCGGCGATCAGCTTCTGGGTCAGGTTCAGGCCCACTGGATCACACCGCCGCCGACTCCCGGGCCTCCGCGGTGCCCTCCGCCGAGGCACTCTCCACGGCAGTGCTCTCGACAGCAGCGGAGGTGCCGGCCCGGCGCCCGAAAACGGACCCTGCGGTGAGGCCGGTGCCGGCCGGGTAGTTGTGGTAGAAAAGCCCGCCCACCAGTTCGCCCGCGGCGAAGAGGCCGGGGATCGGCCGGGAACGCCGGTCCAGAACCCGCCCGCCATCGTCAATACGGAGCCCGCCGTAGGTGAAGGTGATCCCGCAGGTGACCTTGTAGCCGTAGAAGGGAGCGGTGTCCAGCGGCAGCGCCCAGTTCGACTTCGGCGGTTCCAACCCGACGGTGCCGAGACCGTCCTTGACTGCCGGGTCGAACGAGCCCTCGCGGGTGGCGGCGTTGTACTCCTCGACGGTCGCCTCCAGCGCGGCCGGATCGAGCCCGAGTTCTCCGGCCAGTTCGGCGATGGTCCGCGCCTCGAAGCCGGAGACCGAGGCGCCCTCGTACTGGTCGGCACGGAGTAACGGCCGGGTCTTGGCGTCGAAGAGCTGGAAGGCGAGCGCGCCTGGCTGGCGCAGGATCGCGCCGCCGTACTCGGCGTAGGTCAGACCGCGGAAGTCCGCGCCCTCGTCCAGGAAACGCCGGCCCCGGGTGTTCACCACGATGCCCAGCGGATACATGTGCTTGGTCAGCGAGTACGCGAGTTCCCGGTCGCCGCCGTCGGCCGGCGCGGCGGCGTCCCAGGCGACGGCGTGCGCGCCGCTCCAGTGGCCGTACGGCGCGGCGCCGAGGTCGAGCGCCATCCGCAGCCCGTCACCGGTGTTGAACGGCGTACCCCGGACCTTCGCCAGGTCCCATCCGGGGCCGAGGTACTCGGCTCGCATCCTCGGGTCGGCCTCGAAGCCGCCCGATGCCAGCACCACGGTGTTGCCGTCGATCTCGAACCGGCCGTCGGTTCCGGCACACCGGACCCCGGTGACGCGTCCGGTCCCGTCGGTGCACAGTGCCTCGGCCTGGGTGTCGTAGCGGATCTCGATCCCGGCGGCCTCGGCCGCGGCGAGGTGCTGCCGGACCAGGCCCTTGCCACCGTCGACGGTGCCGAGGTAGAGGCCGCCCCAGAACTTGGCCCGACCGTCCTTCTGGAACGACTGGCCCTGGTACATCAGCGTCCAGCGGATTCCCTTGCCGTGCAGCCACCGGATGGTCTCGGCGGACTCCTCGACGAGGATCCGGGTGAGGGCCGGGTCGCAGCGCCCCTTGGTTTGGGTGTACATGTCCTTGAGGAACATCTCGGCGCTGTACGGCGGCAGGTCGGTGGCATTCGCGCGGTCGTCGTCGACCCCGTCCAGGATGGGCCGCAGCGACTCCAGACTCTCCACCACCGCCCGGAAACCGCCGACGGTGAAGTAGCTGTTGCCACCGGCCCACTCCGCTGGCGCCTTCTCAAGGACGACGACGCTGGCACCACGGTCGCGGGCGCCGTGCGCCGCTGAGAAGGCGGCGTTGCCGGCTCCGATGACGATGACGTCGTACTTCTCGCTCGTGCTCTTCACTGCGCACCTCTCCCCGGCGTCAGGACGTCCACTGCGGCTTCTGCTTCTCGGGTGCGGAGTTGGCCGCGGGAGCTGACGCCGTTGTCAACTCCCGCGCCCGGCGGTGGCGGCTCCTAGGTGACGAGGCCGAGGTCGGTGAGGATTCGGCGCAGGTTCTCCTCCTCCTCGCTGAGGAAGGTGGAGAACTCCTCGCGGTTCAGGCCCGTGGTGTCCCAGACGTTCTGGTCGGCGATCGCCTGCCACTGCGGCGTCTCGACCATCTCCATGAGCTTGGTGCTCCAGTACTCCACGGCGTAGTCGGGCATGTTGGGCGGGCCGAACACGCCGCGCCAGTTGGCCTGGGTGACGTCGTAGCCGGACTCGATGATCGTCGGGATGCTCGCCACCCGCTCGACGGTGAGCCGCTCGGGTGCGCTCACCGCAAGCACCCGGGCGTCGCCGCTCTCCACCAGGTTCAGCAGGTCCGGTCCGCCGAAGGAGACGTCGATCTGGCCGCCGAGCAGGTTACTGGCGTTCTCGTCGCCGGGCAGCGGGATGTAGGCAAGGTCCTCGAACTTGACGCCCACGCCGCGGGCGAGTTCGGCGACGACGATGTTGTCCGCACTGCCGAGTGACGCTCCGCCGATAATGACACCACCAGCGTCGGCCTCAATTTCGGACACGATTTCGCCGAGCGACTGGAAGGGCGAGTCATTGCGAACGTATACATAGGTGTATTCGGCGTAGAGACCGGCCAGCGGTACCATTTCCGACAGCCCGACGTTCTGCGACTCCTGCACTGTTGCCGACAGGTTGCTGACGCTCGTCAACAGCAACGTGTCGTCAGCGCCGTCGTGGTTCGAGGCGAGCGTCGCGGTCGCCACCATGCCGGACCCGCCGGGCAGGTTGCTCAACCGCATCTGGGCGTCGACCAGGTCAGCCTCTTGCAGAGCCTGCATCACGCTGTTGATGGCGAGGTCGATGCCGCCGCCCGGCGGGAACGGGGAGTAGATCGTCATCTGGGATTCGGGGTAGGCCGAGCCGGCCTCCTCACCCTTCTCGGATCCGCCAGAGTTGCACGCTGAAAGAGCGAGCACGCACGCCCCAATTCCAGCTATCACTGCCTTGCGCATGTAGAAGCTCCTCGCCATACGTCGATGTTTGTGAGTAGCCAATAAGTATGTCGGACATGGCTGGCGAAATGAGTAGCACGCTACCGGGTGAGTAGCACGCTACCGCTGAACCCAAGCCTCGTCAACGGCCCGAGACGATTGTGTTACCCAGGCGTTTCCCGGCTTGGGGAACGCCCCGTGGCACCGCCGCCGCCGCTCCAGCGGTACGGCCCAGCACCGCACCGCTGGTGAGACCCGAGCCGCCGGGGTAGTTGTGGTAGAACAGCCCACCGACCAGCTCCCCCGCCGCGTAGAGCCCGTCGATCGGCCGATGCCCGGTGTCCAGGACCCGCCCATCGCCGTCGGTACGCAGCCCGCCGAAGGTGAAAGTCACCCCGCAGGTGACCGCGTACGCCTCGTAGGGCGGGCTGTCCAACGGGTTCGCCCAGTTGGACCGGGGTACCGGGAGTCCTGGTGCCCCCCGCCCGTCCCGGATATGCGGCAGGAAGGGCACCTCGGTCTGGACGGCGGCGTTGTACCGCTCGACCGTGCGCAGCAGCCCCGCCGGGTCGACCCCGACCATCCGGGCGGCGAGATCGTCAAGGTCCGCGGCCCGCACCCGGGTGACCTGGCGGATCCGGTACTCGTCGCGCAGCAGCGGGGCGGTGCGCTGGTCGAAGATCTGCCACGCCACCAGGCCGGGCTGGGCCAGGATCGCCCGGCCGTACGCGGCATAGGTGTAGTCGCGGTAGTCGGCGCCCTCGTCGACGAAGCGCTCACCCCGGGCGTTGACCATGATCCCGTACGGGTAGCTGCACTTTTTGAACTGGTCGCCGACGGCGAGCTCGCCGAACTCTGGCGCGTTCGCCTCCCAGGGCACCGCGTGGCAACCGGACCACTGGCCCCGAGGGCTGGCACCGATGGCGAGCGCCATCCGGATGCCGTCGCCGTTGTTGAATCGGGTGCCCCGCACCCGGGCCACGTCCCACCCCGCACCCAGATACCGGGTACGCCACTCCGCGTTGGACTCGAATCCACCCGAAGCCAGGATCACCGAATCCGCCGGTAGGACCAAATCACCGTCCGGCCCGAGCGCACGTACGCCGGTGACCCGGCCCCCCTGCCGGAGCAGCGCCTCGACCCGGGTCTCGTAGCTGATCCTGACGCCGGCCCGCTCGCAGGCGAGGACCAGGGCGTCAACAAGTCCGGGTCCACCGCCGGAGACCGCCACCAGGGGCGCGTTCACCGCCCCCTGCCCGGCACCGCCTGCCGAGGACGGCGGTGTCAGGACCGGGACGAACCTGACGCCAGCCGCCCGCATCCACCGGGCCGTGTCGAAGCTGCGCGACACGACCTGGTCGGTCAGGTCCGGGTCGCACTGGTAGTTGCTCATCCGGGCCAGGTCGTCGTAGAACTCCTCCGCTGGGTACGGCCGATTGTCGATCTGCTCGGCCTGCTCCGGCGGAAGGTCATCGACCAGGGTGCCGAGTTCGGCGCCTCCGGTGATCTCCACCCGCATCGTGCCTGCGGCGAAGGCGGTGTTGCCACCCCGGTCAGCTCGGGGCGCGCACTCCATGACGGTGACGTCGGCGCCGTGTTCCCGGGCCGAGAGCGCCGCGCAGAGTGCCGCGTTGCCGGCGCCGACAACGATCACCCGGATCGGGCCGCTCATCGGGACACCGCAGGGTGGCGTGGGCCGACAGTTTCGGTCATCGGGGGGCGCCGACGAGGTCGAGGCCGTGCGAGATCAGCTCCGCCAGCCGTTGCGTGTGCCCGGCGGAGGGGTCGGTCAGCGGCGGTCGGACCGAGCCGACCTGGCGGCCCCGGATCCGCAACCCGGCCTTGATCAGGGAGACCGCGTAGCCGCTGCCCTGGTCCCGCAGATCGGCGAAGGGCAGGTAGAACTCCCGCAACAGCAGGTCCCGCCGCTCCCGATCGTTGGCTTGGACGCTGCGGTGGAAGGCGACCGCGACCTCGGGAAGGAAGGCGAAGACCGCCGAGGAGTAGCTGGAGACCCCGAGCCCGGCGAAGGCCGCCTGGGAGAGTTCGGCGGTGGGCATGCCGTTGAAGTAGGCCCACCGGTCGCCGCCGGAGAGCCTGATCCGCTGGATCCGTTCCAGATTGCCCCGGCCGTCCTTAAGCCCCACGATGGTGTCGAGTTTGAGCAGCTCGGCGACGGTCTCGGTGGCTAGCTCCACCTGATCGCGGTGGTAGATGATCAACGGCAGTGGGCTGCTAACGGCCACCTGCGAGTAGTGGGCGAGCAGGCCGACCTGGCCGCCGACCACGCCCGGCGGCGGGAACAGCAGCGCCGCGTCAGCACCGGCCCGCTGTGCCCGGGCCAGGAACTCGGCGGCGAGCGCCGCGCCGTAGCCGAGTCCGGAGACCACCGGCACGGCACCTCCGACCACCTCGGTAGCCGTGGCGACCAGGCGTTCGTACTCGTCCAGCCCGAGGGCGAAGAACTCTCCGGTGCCGCAGCCGACGAAGACACCGCCTGGCGAGTGGGCAAGGCCGGCGGCCAGGTGTGCCCGGAAGGCCGGCAGGTCGAGCGCGCCGTGCTCGTCGAACGGGGTGACAGGAAAGAAGAGCAGAGCGTTCTCGCCGATCTCGGCGACAGACATCGACACAATGAATCCTCTCAGTGAGTTCATATATATGAACTAGTTTTCATATCTAGACGACAACGTAAGTGCAGCTCAGAGCCCCGTCAAGAAATGATCACATCGAAGAATGTCCACTTACCATAGATTCGGCCCGACAGCTCACCGAGCGTCGGCGCATGGTCAGATGGGAGAGTGGAGCCGCGGCCGGCGCAGGGAAGACCGGTGCGGTGCGGGATCCGCAGCGGCGCGGCGCGGGACCGGGGTCAGACCAGCGGTCGGAGCCGGGCCAGCAGCGCCTGACGCGCCCCGAGCAGCGACCTAGTCGTGGCCCGCACCTTCGCCTCGTCCAGTCGGGCCACCGGCACCGAACAACTGATCGCCACCAGCGGGAGGTCGTCGTGGCACAGCGCCACCGCGAAGCAGCGCAGCCCGACCGTGCCCTCCTCGCCGTCGATCGCGAAGCCCCGTTCCCGGGTCTGCGCGAGATCCGCCAGAAGGCGGTCGGCTGAGGTCAGGGTCTGCGGGGTCAGGGCGATGTACTCCGCCGGCAGGGACGCCTCAAGCTCCGGCACGGGCAGGGTCGCCAGCATCGCCTTACCCAGCGCCGTGACATGGGCCGGCATCCGTCGGCCGGGGCGGAAGTGCACCCCCAACGCGTGCCGGGAATACTTGGAAAGCAGGTATCGGACGTTCCCCTCCTCCAGCCGCGCCAGGTGGATAGTCTCGTTCAGGCTGTCCCGCAGGCCCTCCATGACATCCTCGGTCAGGCCGATTACGTCCGACTCGTCCAGTCCGGAGAGCCCCATTGCCCGGGCCCGATAGCCGAGGACGAAACCGCCCCGACGGTCGGTGGCCACCCAGCCCTGCCCACCCAGCGCCGCCAACATGGCGTGCAGACTGCTCTTGGGCATCCCGAGAGCTCGATGCAGCTCCATGAAGGACTGCGGTTCCCGGCCGGTGAGCAACTCCAGCAGGCGCAGGGCGCGCTCGGCCGACTTGACCGACGGTGCCGCCCACGCGACCCTCTCCTCGCCGCCCACGTATCACCTCAGTCGCTCTCGTCGAGCCGTGCCGCCCGGTCACCCGGCGTCGACCGATTGTCGATCGCGAGGCTACCGCCTCGGCGAGCCGGGTGGCTCCGGCTCCGCTGGGGGCGACCTCGGAACGCCCACCGCCGAGGCCACCAGGAGCAGACCGAGGAACGGGAAAGCCCAGGACGCGCCGGCGGCACCAGTCGCCACCCCGATCCCGGCCGGCACCAGGACCTGCCCGATCTTGTTGCCCATGATCCGGATCGACAGAGCCGCCCCCCGGGTTCGCGCCGGCACCGCCTGCACCACCAGCGCCATCGTCAGCGGCTGACCGATCCCGAGAAAGAAGCCTGCAGCGACGAGCACCAGCCCGAGCAGCCAGATCCGATTGGTAAGGGGCAACAACGCCATCAGCACCCCCGAGCCGAGAGTGCTCATCAGCAACAGGCGGACCCGGCCCCACCGGGCCAGCATCGGTGGAATGAGCACCCGGGAGGCGACCGAGGCCGCAGCCCGCAGACTCAGCAGCGCCCCGATCGTCGCCGCACCGATGCCGCGTCGCTCACCGAGCAGCGGCAGGTACGCCACCAGCACATCCACCGCCGTCAGTAGCGCAAGACTCGCGAACATTCCGCCGAAGACGCCCGGCAATCGGAGAATCCGGATCGGTCCGGGCGCCACCTCGTCGCCAGGCGGTCCCGGCCGGGACCGCCGGTCCGAGTCTGCGAAGCCCCAACAGAAGATCAGCGCCGCCGCGCTCAGCAGGGCCCCGATGACGAACGCCCGGGTCGTGGTCACCTCGCGGGCCGCCCCGCCACTCAACACCGCACCACCCAGGGCAGGCCCGATCATCTGCCCGACCGAGGCGGCGGCACTGATCAGACCGAAGTCCCGGTCCAGGCTGTGCTCGTCGGAGAGCGCTGCCACCAGGGTCTGCGCGCCGATCATGATCGCCATCGCGCCGAGGCCGAGAATGATCGTCGCGGCCACCAGGACGACCAGGTCGCTGGCGACGACCAGACCCGCGCAGCCCGCCACCAGCAGCAGAATCCCGCCAAGCAGCACCGGGGTGGAGCGCCGCCGGTCCGAGTAGCGCCCGATTGGGATGGCGACCAGCGCGGGCAGCAACGCGTACGCGGCCACCAACAGACCAACCTCCAGCTCGCCGCCGCCGAGGTCGATGACCCGGTAGGTGAGCACCGGTCGAACGACGAAGACCGCGACCTGGGTGATCAGCATGCAGAGCAGCAGCCGCCACAGCCAGCCGGGCAGCCCGGACCGGAGCCGGTCACGGATCATGACCAGGGGCGGGTAGACGGATCGGCGGCTCGGGGATCCGGCGGCGCCGACTCCGCCCCGACCGACCCTGTACCGCCCAGCGCCGACCGGATCACCTCGGCCAGGTGCAGCGCCTGCCGGTCGGTCGCCCCGGCGATCTGGGTCCGGCAGCTGAACCCGTCCGCGACGATCAGGGTCTCCTCGGTGGCGGCCCGGACCTCCGGCAGCAGGACCCGCTCACCGGCCGCCATGGATATCTCGTAGTGGCCCGCCTCGAAGCCGAAGTTCCCGGCCAGCCCGCAACAGCCGGAATCCAGCACCGCGTTGTCGAGTCCGAGATCGGCCATAAGCTTCCGCTCGTCCTGATCTCCGAGGACCGCATGCTGGTGACAGTGCGTCTGGGTGATGGCTGCGCCGGCGATCCGGGGCGGTCGCCAGCCCGGGGTACGGGCCAACAGCGCCGCGAGCGTCGTCGTCGCCTCGGCGGCCCGCTGGGCACGGGGGTCGTCGAGCAGCTCGGGCAGATCCGACCGGAACGCGGCGGCGCAACTCGGCTCCAGTGCCACCATCGGCATCCCCGCCGCGATGAACGGATCGATCGCGTCGAGGCTGCGTCGGGCGACCCGACGCGCGACACCGAGTTGGCCGGTGCTGATCCAGGTCAGCCCGCAGCACTGGACCCCGGGCGCGACCCGGACGTCGTACCCGGCCGACTCCAGCACCTCGACGGCGGCCCGCCCCACCTCCGGGGAGAAGTGGTTGGTAAAGGTGTCCACCCAGAGCAGGACCGGCGTACGCCCCTTCTCGGGCCGGCCACGGCGTGCCCGGAACCAGCCGAGGAACGTCTGCCCGGTGAAGCGTGGGATCTGGCGCTGCGGAGCGATCCCCCCGAGCCGCTTGAGCAGCGGGGCGAGCAGCCGCGAACCGGTGGCCTGGTTGATCAGCACCGGTGCGACCCGGGCCAGCCTCGCCCAGAGCGGCAGGAACCCCATCGAGTAGTGCGACGTTGGTCGAAGCCGACGCTTGTAGTGGTGGTGGAGGAACTCCGCCTTGTACGTGGCGACGTCGACCCCGGTCGGGCAGTCGCTCTTGCAGCCCTTACAGGAGAGGCAGAGGTCGAGCGCGTCACGTACCTCGGTGGAACGCCAGCCGTCGGTGACCAGGTCACCCCGGCTCATCTCGAAGAGCAGGTGGGCGCGGCCTCGCGTCGAATGCAGCTCGTCCTTAATCACCATATAGCTGGGGCACATCACCCCACTGGAGGTGTCCCGGCACTTCCCCACTCCGATGCAGCGCCGGGTCGCCTTGGCGAAGTCGCCGTGGTCGTCGGGGTACGAAAAGACGGTTGCTAGCGGTAGGGGGCGGTAGCCGCTGCCGAGCCGCAGGTTCTCGTCGACCCGGAACGGGCGCACGATCATGCCCGGGTTGAGCCGGTTGTCGGGATCCCAGACGCCCTTGAACCGGGCGAAGAGTTCGATCACCTCGGGGCTGTACATCCGGGACAGGAACTCGCCTCGGGCCTGGCCGTCACCGTGTTCCCCGGAGAGCGAACCGCCGTGCGCGGCGACCAGGTCGGCGGCCTCACCGACGAAGGACCGGAACCGCCGTACCCCCTCGTCGGAGAGAAGATCGAAGTCGAGCCGGACGTGGACACAGCCCTCGCCGAAGTGGCCGTAGGTGACGCCGTGCAACCCGTACTGGTCACGCAGTGCCTTGAAGTCGCGCAGGTAGCCGGCCAACCGGGCCGGCGGAACCGCCGCGTCCTCCCAGCCGGGCCAGGCCTCGGCGGAGCCCGCCATCCGGGTGGCGATGCCGGCGCCGTCCTCCCGGATCCGCCAGAGCCGGCGCTGCTCGGCAGCCGGGACCACGACCTCGCGGCCGAGCGCGGCGCAGTCACCGGTGATCTTCGCGGCGGCCTGCCTGGCTGCGTCCAGGCTCGCCGCGCCGACCTCGACGAAGAGCCACGCCTGGCCCTCGGGGAGCAGCGACCAGAGTTCGTCGTCGCCGCCAGCCGGGTCCAGCGTGTTGACGAGTTCCCGGTCCAGTCCCTCGATTGTGAGCGGCTGGTGCGGTAACAGGTTCGCGACGTCCTCCGCCGCGGCGCAGTCGTCGTCGTAACCCAGGACCAGAAGCACCTTCGCCGCCGGTACCGGCACCAGTCGAACGGTCGCGCTGAGCACGATCGCGCACGTCCCCTCGGTACCGACCAGCGCGCGCGCCAGGTTGAACCGGTTCTCCGGCAGCAACTGGTCGAGCGGGTAGCCGGAGATCCGGCGGCTGAAGCCGGAGAGTTCCCGGCGCAGAATGGCGAGGTTCTCCTGCGAGAGTCGGCGCAGCTCACGGTAGATCTCGCCGGCTCGACCTGGCTGGGCGACGAGTTCATTGATCCGGGCGGGGTCGGCCTCGCCGACCGTCATCCGGGTCCCGTCGTAGAGCAGGATGTCCAACTCGACGACGTTCTCCGCGGTGGTGCCGTACGCCACCGAGTGGGAGCCGCAGGCGTTGTTGCCGATCATGCCGCCGATGGTGCAGCGGCCATGGGTGGAGGGATCCGGACCGAAGGTGAGTCCGTGTGGTGCGACCGTACGGCGCAGCGAATCCAACAGGACCCCAGGCTGAACCCGCGCGGTCCGGGCCACCGGGTCGACCGCCAGGATCCGGTCGAGGTAACGGGAGGTGTCGATCACGACACCGCCGCCGCAGGCCTGTCCCCCGAGGCTGGTCCCGCCGCCTCGGAGCACCACTGGGGCGCCGACATCCCGGCAGGCCACCACCGCCGAGATGAGTTCCTCCTCGGTCCGCGGCAGGACGACGCCGAGGGGCAGCTGTCGGTAGTTGGAGGCGTCCGAGGCGTACATCGCGCGGGCCGCCGTGTCGAACATGCCGCCGGGCAGAACCGCCTGCAGTCGCCGCCGCAGCTCTGCCGTCTCGGTCTCCGGGGCCGTCACCACTACCTCTTCCTCCCGGGTGGGTACCGCCGCTCGGGGGGTTCCCACCGCAGCCGATCGGATCCGGTCAGGCCCGCAGATAGGAGGTCCTGGTCGAGGTGTAGAAGTGGCGGGCGTGCTGGCCCTGTTCGCGGGGGCCGTAGCTGGATCCCTTGCTGCCGCCGAACGGGACGTGGACGTCCACCCCCGCCGTCGGCAGGTTGACCATCACCATGCCCGCCGCCGCGTTGTTCCGGAAATGTTCGGCGTGCCGTAGCGAGGTGGTACAGATGCCGGCGGTGAGGCCGAACTCGGTGTCGTTCGCCACCGCGAGCGCCTCGTCGTAGTCGGCCACCGGCAGGACCGCCGCGACCGGGCCGAAGATCTCCTCCCGGTTCACCCGGTGGTCGTTCGCCGCCCCGGTGATCAGGGCGGGGGCAAGGTAGTAGCCCGGAGTCGCCCGTTGCACCAGGTCGCCGCCGTACACCTCGGCGTCGGCGCGGGCCAGTTCGATGTACTCCAGGTCCGTCGCCAGCTGCCGCTCATCGACCACCGGGCCGATGTCGGTGCTCTCCGAGAGGGCGTCGCCGACGGTGAGGGTGCGCATCCGGTTCACCATCGCGGCGACGAACCGGTCTTGGATGGCCTCTTCCACGATGAGCCGGCTGGATGCGGTGCAGCGCTGGCCGGTCGAGAAGTACGCACCCTGGATCGCGCAGTCGACGGCGAGGTCGAGGTCGGCGTCGGCCATCACCACGAGCGGATTCTTGCCGCCCATCTCGAGCTGGACCCGGGCCAGGCGGCTCGCCGCGGCGACCGCGATGCCCCGGCCGACACCGACCGAGCCGGTGAAGGTGACCGCGTCCACCCCGGATGACTCGGTGATCGCCGAGCCCACCGTCGAGCCAGGCCCCATCACCAGGTTGAGTACGCCGGGCGGGAGTCCGGCCCGATGCAGGCAGTCGACGATCGCGTGGGCGCAGGCGGGGACCAGATCTGCCGGTTTGAAGACCACCGTGTTGCCGTACGCCAGTGCGGGGGCGATCTTCCAGGCCGGAATCGCCATCGGGAAGTTCCAGGGCGTGATGATGCCGACGACGCCGACAGGTTCCCGGATGATGTCGACGGTGACGCCGGGCCGGGTCGACGGGATACGCTCGCCGCCCATCCGGAGTGCCTCGCCGCTGAAGAAGCGGAAGAGGTGACCGGCCCGGGTCGCCTCGGCGACCGCCTCACGGACCGGCTTGCCCTCCTCTCGGGCGAGTAGCCGGCCGAGTTCGTCGACGCGTCCCAACAGCTCGGCGGCGACGGCTTCGAGGATGTCTGCGCGTAGCTGCGGCGAACTGCGGGCCCAACCGGGGGCGGCAGCGCGGGCCGCGGCGACGGCGTCGTCGACGGCAGCTCGCCCCGACTGCGGATAGAGCCCCACGAAATCTGCAGTGTTGGATGGATTCACGTCCGGACGGTGGTCGTCGGCCGCGACCCACTGGCCGTCAATGTAGTTCATCTCTGCCTGCACCGGGGAAGAGTAGCATGCCACTCTGTCGAGTTGGCCCGATGCTCCTGGTCAGGGGCGCTGCTCCTATGGATGTCCATCGGCGAGTTCAAGATCGTTTACCTCACCATGGACCTCGGCGAGCGAGCCTGTAGGACCCTGATGGCTTATTCGGTGTAGGTCAGGCGGCGAGGGTGAAGTCGAGGCGTTGGAGGTGTGTTGTCCGGGTGCGGTCGAGGGGGCGTCCCGTCCAGTAGCTGTCGAGGCGGATGATGTTGATCGCGGTGGCCGCGAGGGTGTGTGTCAAGCCCCGGGTTTGATGGAGAGTTGGTTAGCTGGTTTTCAGGGGTGCGGTGACCGGT